>JBDSTA010000224.1:0-3805 GCA_039928475.1 Gemmatimonadaceae bacterium
GTCACGCTCGGCCTCGAGTACTCCATACTCCGGCAGGCGACCGCAGCGGTCATCGGCCAGATGCCGCCCACGGGCGGCCAGCGCTACCCAACGGCCATCGAAGGGCTGCGCGAAACGTGGAATCACAACACCGGCGTCATCTCGCAGGTGGGGATGTCGTGGCGCGAGTCGATCTTCCTCACGGGCGGACTTCGCCTCGAGCGGAACGATGCCTTCAGTGGCGGCAACCGCTATCCGCTGCTTCCGATGCTCGGCCTCGCCGTGGTGCGCTCGCTCGGCGACGCGGAGATCAAGTGGCGCGCCGCCTACGGAAAGGGCATCCGCCCGCCGCAGACGCCAGCGCGGGGCGCGGCGGGCGGTTATGCAGGCAACCTCGGGTATCAGGGCTATGCGGGCAGCGGCGGCGCGAACAACGTGCTTCCCGCGCTCGATCCCGAGGAGCAGGCAGGCTACGAGGGCGGCGTGGAGGTCTACCTCGGGCATGCGCTGTCGTTCCAGCTCACGCGCTTCGACCAGCATGTCACGGGGCTCATCCAGAACGTCGTCGTCGCCGTGGACACCTTCGCGCGCGGCAGCACCATCGAGCGGCGCGTGCGCTACCAGCTCCAGAACGTCGGCGAGATCACGAACACCGGCTGGGAAGTGCAGGGGAACGTGAGCCGCGGCCTCTTCAACCTCGCCACGACCTTCAGCTCCGTGGACAGCCGGGTGCGCGCGCTGGCGAACGGCTACATGGGCGACCTTCGCCCCGGCGACCGCATGCTCGCCGTTCCCGAGCAGACCGGCAGCGCAACGCTCTCGTACGTGGGCGACCGGTGGTTCGCGTCGTTCGGCGCCACGCGCGCCATGAACTGGATCAACTACGACCGCCTGGCGATCGCGGCGCAGTACCTCAACACGACGCAGGGCTCGAAGCCGCCCACGGGCAGCGCGCTGCGCGACTACTGGAAGAAGTACGATGGCGAGACGCACCTGCGCCTCAACCTCTCGCGCGACATCAAGCACGGCATCGCGCTCCTGGTGACGGGAGAAAACCTGCTCGGCGGGCAGCTCGGTGAGCCGGACAACGTGACCATCCGCCCGGGACGCTCGGTGACCGCGGGGCTGCGGGCGTCGTTCTAGCGGCACTGTCGTGAAACGCCACGCATGAGCCGGACGTAGTTTTCGGGCAGGCCACGCGCCTATCTTTTGCAGAACCCGATCCCACTCCGATGCAAGAAGCCACAGCAGCTCCCGCGCAGGTCGTCATTCGACCGGGCGTCGACGCGCCACAGGCGGTGTACCGCGCTTATAACGCGGCGCGCCGGGAGCTCGGGAACCAGCTCGAGCAGCTCGAGGACAAGCGCCGCGAGCTCTCGTCGCAACTGCAGGGTGACGGCGCCGCGACCGGTGCGAGCAAGACCGGCATCGAGGCGCGCATCGGCGAGCTCGACAAGCGCATCAGCGACGTGGACAAGCAGATCGCGCAGGCCGATGCCGACGTCGCGCGCACGGCGGCCGTGCCCGGCGCCGTGGTGCCCGATCCGCCGCGGCAGCGCGAGGGTCCGCCCGAGGAAGTGTTCGTGCTCGGCGGCATCTTCATCTTTGCCGTGATGTTCCCCATGGCCATCGCCATGGCGCGCCGCATCTGGAAGCGCAGTGCGCAGGCCGTGGTGTCGTTCCCGCAGGAGCTGGCCGACCGGCTCAATCGTCTCGACCAGTCGATGGACTCCATCGCAATCGAGGTCGAGCGCATCGGGGAGGGGCAGCGCTTCGTGACCCGCGTGATGTCCGAGAACGGCAGCCGCGCCGTCGGCGCGGGCGCTGCGCAGCCGCTCGACGTCGCCGCGCGCGAGAAGGCTCGCGCAACGCGTCACGGAGAGCCGGGCGAGCTCTGAGTGACGACCGTGCACCCGCGCGCCGGCCAGCATCCAGAGCCGGGTGACCTCGCGAACATTCCGAAGCTCGTCTCGGAGTACTACACGACACACCCGGACCCGGCCCAGGGCGCACAGCGCGTGAGCTTCGGCACGTCGGGCCATCGCGGGTCGTCGCTCCATGGCTCGTTCAACGAGCGGCACATCCTCGCCATCACGCAGGCGATCTGCCTCTATCGCACGCAGCAGCGCATCGACGGGCCGCTGTTCCTCGGCATCGACACGCATGCGCTCTCCGAGTCTGCGCTGGGCAGCGCGCTCGAGGTGCTCGCGGCGAATGGTGTGGACGTGATGCTCGACTCGCGCGCCGGGTATGTGCCCACGCCCGCACTGTCGCACGCGATCCTGCGCTACAACCGTGGGCGCACGAGCGGATTCGCCGACGGCGTCGTCGTCACGCCGTCGCACAATCCGCCCGAGGACGGCGGCTTCAAGTACAACCCGCCCAATGGCGGCCCCGCAGACACGAGCGCCACGGGGTGGATCCAGGAGCAGGCGAACGCGCTCCTCGAGCACGACCTGCGCGGCGTGAAGCGCATGCCGCTCGCACGTGCGCGCGTCGCCGGCACGACGCACGCGTACGACTACCTCGACGCCTACGTGGCCGACCTGCCGAACGTCATCGACGTCGATGCGATTCGCTCCGCGTCGGTGTCGCTGGCGGCCGATCCGCTCGGCGGCGCTGGCGTCGCGTACTGGGGCGAGATCGCCGACCGGTACCGGCTGCCGCTCGAGGTGCTCAGCACCGAGGTGGATCCGACCTTCCGCTTCATGACGCTCGACTGGGACGGCCGCATCCGCATGGATTGTTCGTCCCCCTACGCGATGGCGCACCTCATCGGGTTGCGCGACAAGTTCGACGTCGCCTGGGCCTGCGACACGGATCACGACCGTCACGGCATCGTGGCGCGCAGCGTGGGATTGCTGAACCCGAATCACTTCCTCGCGGTCTCGGCGAGTTACCTGTTCTCGCACCGCCCCGGCTGGAGCCGCACGGCGGGCATCGGCAAGACGGTCGTGAGCAGCAGCATGATCGATCGCGTGGCGTCGCGGCTCGGGCGTCCGCTCTTCGAGGTGCCCGTGGGCTTCAAGTGGTTCGTGGACGGACTCGTCGCTGGCTCGCTCGGCTTCGTGGGCGAGGAGAGCGCGGGCGCGACGTTCCTGCGTCGCGACGGCAGTGTGTGGACGACCGACAAGGACGGCATCGTCATGGGCCTCCTCGCCGCCGAGATGACGGCGGTGACGGGGCGCGATCCAGGGGAGCTCTATCAGGCGCTCACCGCGGATCTGGGCGCGCCGGTCTACGAGCGCATCGACGCCCCCGCCACGCCCGCGCAGAAGGCCGCGCTCGCGAAGCTCTCGCCGCGCGACGTCTCCGCTGCGGAGCTGGCCGGCGAACGCATCGTGAACCTCGCGACCACCGCGCCGGGCAACGGCGCTCCGCTCGGCGGACTCAAGGTGGCGACGCAGGGCGGGTGGTTTGCCGCGCGTCCGTCGGGCACCGAGGACGTCTACAAGCTCTACGCGGAGAGCTTCGAGGACACGGCGCACCTCCGGCGCATCCAGGCCGAGGCGCAGGTCATCATCCAGCACGCGTTCGCGGAGCCCGGGTAGGCGGCTTCATATTTCCCGTCATGCAAATGGAATCGCTGGCCACTCCCGCGCTCGTCGTCGACCTCGATGTGATGGAGCGCAACCTCGCGCGTGCGGCGAGTTATGCCGCCACGCACGGACTCGCGCTGCGCCCGCACGTGAAGACGCACAAGTCCCCGCGCATTGGCGCGCGACAGGTGCAGCTCGGCGCCGTCGGCCTCACGTGCGCCACACCGCACGAGGCGAAGGTGATGTCGTCCGTGACCAGCGATATCCTCGTCGCGTATCCGCCGGTG
>JBDSTA010000225.1:0-11984 GCA_039928475.1 Gemmatimonadaceae bacterium
ACATCCGACACGCGCACCGCGAGCGTCACGGGTGCCAGCGACATGCGCACGGCGCCGCGCGTCGCGCGCTGGTCGGAGTACGCGCGATACCCTCGGCCCACCACGCGCGTGAGCGACGACGTGGCACCGAGCGCGCCGAACATGCCCGACACGCCGGTGGAGGTGATGGTGGGCAGCGATCCGCCGCCGACGATGCGCGCGTAGGGCGCGAGCATGGAGGTGGGGCGCAAGGAGCGGACGTCGATCACGCCGCCGGCAGCGTTGCCGTAGAGCGACGACGCGCTGCCGCGCACGACCTCGACGGCCTGCGCGCCCTCGAGGTCGAGTGCGTCCACCGGGGTCTGGCCGTCGGGCAGGGTGACGGGCACGCCGTCCTGGAGCACGCGCACGCCGCGCACGCCGAAGGCGGAGCGCGAGCCGAAGCCGCGAATGCTCACGCGCGGGTCCTGCGCGGGATTCTGCCGGTTGGCGAGCGCGACGCCGGGAATGGCGAAGAGCAGCTCGTCCACCCCCGCGCGCCGCAGTGCGGCGAGGGGGTCGGGCGCCGTGACCGTGACCGCATAGGGCAGCTCGAGCGGCGCGCGCGGGCCTTCGCGCGTGGCGGTCACCTGCACGCGCGGGAGGGTGTCCTGCCCGTACGAGCGGGCGGGGGCGATGGCGAGCGCGAGTGCCGCGAGTGCGGCGGCGGCGTGGGCGGCGCGGGTCATGTGACAATGATACGGGCGGGGCGTGGGCGGTCGAGTGGGGGTGGGCGTGAGTGTCTTCAGCCGCCTCATTCCAAATTTGGAATAGAGCTGAGTATCCCGAATTTGGAATGAGGTCGCCGAGGAGATAGCGTCCCACCACCACACTGCATTCAATTCCACACATGCCCATCCTCGCCCTCGACGCCGGTACCACCAGCACCCGCGCCATCCTCTTCGGCGACGACGGCACCATCATCCGCCAGGCACAGCGCGCCTTCGAGCAGTTCTTCCCGCACGACGGCTGGGTGGAACACGACGCCGACGAGATCTTCGACGCGACGCTCGCCTGCGCGCGCGACGCGCTCGACGGCCAGCACGCCGACGCCATCGGCATCGCGGTGCAACGCGAGACGGTCGTCGTCTGGGACCCGCACACGGGGCGCCCCGTCCACCGCGCCATCGTGTGGCAGGATCGCCGCACGGCCGAGAGGTGCCAGCAGCTCGCGAAGGATCCCGCCGCGCTCGCGCTCGTCGCGCGCACCGGCCTGCTGCTCGACCCCTATTTCTCCGCGACGAAGCTCGCGTGGATCCTGGAGAACGTCGTCGGCGTGCGCGCCCGCGCCGAGCGCGGCGAGCTGCTCGCGGGCACGATCGACACGTGGCTCCTCTGGAAGCTCACGGGCGGCAAGGTGCACGCGACGGATGCGACGAACGCGTCGCGCACGCTGCTGTTCGACATTCGTCGCCAGCAGTGGGACGACGACCTGTGCGCGCTCTTCGGCGTTCCGCGCCAGCTCCTTCCCGAGGTGCGCGACAGCGCGGCCGACTACGGCACCACCGACCTGCTCGGCGAGCGCACTCCCATTCGCGCGCTCATCGGTGACCAGCAGGCCGCGGCCGTGGGGCAGGAGTGCATCGCTGCCGGCGACGCGAAGGCCACCTACGGCACGGGATGCTTCGTGCTGGTCAACACGGGCGACACGCCGCTCGTCTCGAAGCACCGCCTGCTCACGACCGTCGCGCTGCGCCTCGACGGCGCGACGACCTACGCGCTCGAGGGCAGCATCTTCAACGCGGGCAGCGTCGTACAGTGGCTGCGCGACCAGCTCGGCCTCATCGCCACCGCGGCGGAATCGGAGGCGGTGGCGATGAGCGTGGAGTCATCCGGCGGCGCCTACCTCGTGCCCGCCTTCACGGGGCTCGGCGCACCATGGTGGCTGCCCGACGCGCGCGGCGTGCTCACGGGCATCACGCGCGACACGGGCCGGGCGCAGGTCGTGCGCGCGGCGCTGGAGTCGGTGGCGCTCCAGACGCGCGACCTCGCCGGCGCTTTCGCCGACGACGGCGTCCCCCTCGCGCGGCTGCGCGTGGACGGCGGCATGGCCGCGAACGACTGGCTCATGCAGGCGATCGCGGACCAGTTGCGCGTGACGGTCGAACGGCCAGCGATCCTGGAAACGACCGCGTGGGGAGCCGCGCGGCTCGCCGGGATGCATGCCGGGATCTACCCGAAACTGGGAACGCCGGGCTTCCGGTCCGTGGAGAAGGTCTTTTCTCCAGGCGGAGACGTAGAGCGCGTCAATGCGCTCCATGAAGGATGGATACGGGCCCTGAAAACATTGCAGGGCTCGTAACCACAGAGGACACAGAGGTCGGCGAAAGGACCGTCGTACAGCAAGAACAAAAAAAGATGTAATGAACCGCGGAGGACGCAGAGGACGCGGAGAATGGCAGAATGGTTTTTCTCCGCGTCCTCTGTGGTTAATGCGGACCATGCCCTCGTACGACAGCCAGTACCCGCCGAGCGACCGCCGCCCCCACAAGGTTATTCGATTCACCGGGATCAGCCGTGAGCTCGTACAACTCCTCATGCAGTGATCCCCACCGGGTGACGTACATGTACTTCCACGTCCTCCCACCTTCCCGGTAGATCACCGCCCGCCACGGCCGCGCGCGATCCGTCCAGTGCGCGCTGAACTGCTTCGCCGTGTCGCTCCGCAACGACACGCCCTCCCAACCACTCGGCCGCGGCATGCCGAGCAGGTCGAGGATCGTCGGGGCGACGTCGCTCTGCGTCGCGAACTCGAGATTCTTCCACGTCGCCGTGTCCGCAGCCATGAAGATCAGCGGGATGTGCAGCGTCTCCTGGTACACGCTCAGCGTGTGGCCCGTGATGCCGTGCTCGCCGAACGCATCGCCGTGGTCGCCGAGGATCACGACGATGCTGCTGTCGAGGTAGCCCTTCACCTTCAGCGAGTCGAAGATCGCCGCGATCGAGTGATCCGCCTGGAGGATGCCGTTGTCGTATGCATTCGCGCCCACGGCGGGCGTCCAGCGGCGGAACTCCGGCAGCTTCGTCCCCACCACGTGCGTGGACGTCAGGAAGAAGTAGAAGAACGCCGGCGCGCCCGACGACGACGGGACGCCCTCCAGGCCCTCGAACACGAGCCGATCGTCATTCAGCGAGTAGCGCTTCGAGGAGAATCCGTCGAAGAAGTAGTCCACCGCGTCGCCGTAATGGAGACGCAGCGTGTACCACACCGTATGATCGCTCGCGCCGATGAAGTACGTACGATACCCGCGGTCGTGCAGCACATCCTGAAGCTTGAGCGAGCCCAGCTCGAGTACGTTCGTGTCGCGCGACGCCAGGGTGCTCACCACGCCGCACGCGGTGAAGGGGCACGTGGCCATCGCGAGCTTCACCTTGCGCAGTCGTCCCGCCGAGTCGAGGCGCGAGAGGAAGGGCGTCGTCGCACGCGCGTAGCCATACAGGCCCATGTGATCCGCGCGCAGCGCGTCCGAGAAGATGACGATCACGTTGCGCGCGCGCGCCGGTCGCGGCGCCGCGTACTCGCGCCGCGCACGCGCGTTGTGCGCGCGCGCATCCGCCGCGTTCACGTGGCCGGGCGCGGTGACGAGCGCCGTGAACGGTTCGGCGTCGGCATACGGTCGCTCTCGCGCCCACATCACGAACACCGCGAGCACCACACCGGCCACGGCGTACCGCGCGCCCACCCTGCGCATCGTGACGAAGGGCGCGGCGCGCCACCACGACACCCAGATCACGACGAGGAA
Organism: Gemmatimonadaceae bacterium; assembly: GCA_039928475.1. Taxonomy (GTDB): domain Bacteria; phylum Gemmatimonadota; class Gemmatimonadetes; order Gemmatimonadales; family Gemmatimonadaceae; genus AG11. The sequence goes on from JBDSTA010000225.1 coordinate 3,762, forward strand.
CACGAGCCCGGCGAGCAACGCGAGCGGAATCAACGCCGGCGACACCGGCAGGTTGCGGCCGATATCCGGCAGGTAGCGCAGGTACGAGCGCGCGAGGTCGAGCGAGACGCTCCATCCCCACGCCTCGTTCGTGATCGCGCTCACGATCACCACGGTCCAATACGCCGACGTCATCGTCGCGCCGATGACCGTGACCCATACCCGCTTGCGCGCGGCCTGCATCATCGCGAAACCGATGATCGCCGCCAGCAACACTTCGGCGACATGCAGCGCGACCACGACGGGCTGATATCCATACCGCAGCGCGAACCACGTGATGAACAGCACCGGCGCGCCGAGCAGCGCGAAAAGCGCGAGGAGGCGACGTCGTGGCGTCGCGCCGGTGGCTGTCATGCCCTAAACTATCGCGCGTGACAAAGATCGCGCTCGTCAGCGACTGGTGCCTCCCGCGCTTCGGTGGACTCGAGCTCCAGATGCTCGACCTGGCCCGGTCGCTCCGCGCCGCCGGACACGTCGTGGAGATCATCACCGCCACGCCCGGCCCCGACACGCTCGACGGCATCCCGGTGCACCGCGTGGGCGGGCTCCGCATGCCGTTCTTCGAGTTCACGATCTCCCCGCGCCAGTTCCGCGAGCTCGAGGACATCCTCGTGCGCGGCGAGTTCGACGTCGTGCACGTGCAATCCGGCATCATCGCGCCCTTCGCGTACGGCGGCGCGGCCGTCGCGGTGCGCGCGGGATTTCCCACGGCGCTCACGTTCCACAGCGTCTACGACTACCTCGCGCCCGCGCTGCACAACCTGTCGTCGCTCACGAAGTGGAACGCGTTGCCCATCGCATGGTCGGCCGTGAGCAGCCTCGTCGCGCGCGAGACCTCGGCGGCACTCAGCGGCGCGCGCGTCGACGTCCTGCCCAACGGCATCGAGCCGTCGCAGTGGAAGGTCGAGCCGCATCGCCGCGAGCCGGGCACGCTGCACCTCGTGTCCGTCACGCGGCTCCAGGTGCGCAAGCGCCCGCGCGACCTCTTCGCGATCCTCGACGCCGCGCAGGCCACCCTCGGCACCAGCGCACGGCTCACGCTCGACATCATCGGCGACGGCCGCGAGCGCATCTTCATCGATCGCCTCGCCGCGCGCGCGGGCGCCGAGCGCGTGACGGTGCACGGGCGGCTCACGCGCGAGGAGATCAAGCGCATCTTCTCGCTCTCAGACGTCTTCGTCCTGCCCACGCGCATGGAGTCGTTCGGCATCGCGGCACTCGAGGCAATGTGCGCGGGGCTCCCGGTCGTCGCGCGTCGCAACACCGGCGTCGAGGACTTCGTCACTGACCGCGTGAACGGCCTCCTCGGCGATTCCACCGAGGCGCTCACCGACGCCGTGGTCGAGCTGGCGCGCAACGAGCCCCTGCGCGAGGCCATCGCGGAGCGAAACAGGGCGGCGCATCCCCCCTACGCGTGGGGGGACATCGTGCGCGCCACTCTCGCGCAGTACGAGCGAGCTCGGCAGATTGGGCGGTGATGCGATTCCTCCACTGCTCCGACCTCCACATCACGCAGGACTACCTGCACGCGCCGAAGCTTCGGCTCGGGTGGCGGCGGTGGCTCGCGATGTTCGAGCTCACCTTCGGCGGCCGCGCCAGCGGATATCGTGACGCGCGGAAGACGCTGCGCGCCATCGCCGCGGACCTCGATCGCCACGGGGCGGAGCACCTGCTCATCAGCGGCGACCTCACCGCGTACTCCACCGACACCGAGTTTCGCGACGCGCTCACCGCACTCGGCAGCGTCGCCACGAGTCGCGACACGTGCTCGGTGATTCCCGGCAACCACGATCGCTTCACCTCGCACGCCGTGCGCGATCGTCGCTTCGAGAAATATTTCGGTCACCTGATGGAGACCGACCTGCCTGAGTACCGCCTGGCGAGTGGCTTCCCCTTCGTGCACTTGAAGGGCGAGGAGGCGGCCGTCGTCGGACTGTCGTCGGCACAGCTGCGCTTTCCAGGCTTCGCGCAGGGCACCGTGGGTCGCGAGCAGCGCGACGCCCTCGCGAAGATCATTGCGGACCCGCGCATGGCGGAGCGCGCCGTGATCGTGATGGTCCACCACGCGCCGCTCCGACGGAGTGGTCGTCCGGACTCGGCATTTCATGGCCTCACGGACGGCGTGGAGCTGCTCGACCTACTGCCCGGCCCGCGCTTCGCGCTCGTGCACGGGCACCTGCACGACCGCTTCCACCATCCCGCCACGGCGAGCCGGCCACATGTGTTTTGCGCGGGGTCGTCGTCCCTGCGTTCGCGCGAGGGTTACTGGGTCATCGACGTCGCGGACGGCGTGGTCACGGGCGGCGCGATTCACGCTCCAAACGGGCCAGCCAGCCGCTAGCTTTCCCGCTTCATGGAGAGCGCCCGCATCATCCCGACTGCCCCGCCCCGGGACGACGACGCCATCAGTCCGGACGTCTGGGGATTTCGCGACACCGCCTTCGCGATCCTGCCGAACGGGAACGTGACGCTGACGGGCGCGCGCTACGGGCTCAGCGGGCTCGAGCTTCCCGACCTGCTCCCCTGGATGCGGCAGACCCTCGGAGTCGAGATCTCCGCCTCGGACACGCATGACGCCGCATTCCCGCCCGCGATCCCGACCGCGGTGGCGAACGAGGGATTCATGGCCGAGGTGCGCGGGTTGCTCGCGCCGGGTGCGATCTCGGACGACCCACTCGCCAGGCTTCGCCACGGGCATGGCCACACGCTCGAGGCCATGTACGCCATCAAGTACGGCTGCGTGGCGCGCGTGCCGGACGTGATCGTCCAACCCTCTGCGGTGGAGCACGTTAGCGCTCTTGTCGAGGCCGCTCGGCGGCATGACGTTTGCCTCGTCCCGTACGGCGGCGGCACCAATGTCACGGATGCGCTCCGCTGCCCTGCCGGCGAGCAGCGCATGATCGTGTCGGTCGATCTCGGCAGGATGAACCGCATTCTCTGGATCGATCCGGTGAACCGCATGGCGTGCATTCAGGCTGGCGCCGTGGGTCGGCACATTCAGGCGCAGCTCGCGGAGCATGGCTTCACCCTGGGACACGAGCCGGACAGCGTGGAGTTCTCCACGCTGGGCGGCTGGATCGCCACGCACGCCAGCGGCATGAAGAAGAACAAGTACGGCAACATCGAGGACATCGTGCTCGACGTCCACGCGATCACGGCGCGTGGCGAGCTCGCGCGTCCGTCGGTCGCGCCGCGCGAGTCCGTGGGCATCGACGCGCGCCGCTGGCTGTTCGGCTCCGAAGGCACGCTCGGCATCATCACCGATGCGGTCGTGAAGATCTTCCCGCGCCCGGAGGTCGAGCGGTACGACGCAGTGCTGTTCCCCGATTTCGACACGGGGGTGGCATTCCTGCGCGACCTCACGCGCGAGTCCACGCCGCCGGCGAGCGTGCGCCTCGTGGACAACCTGCAATTCCAGCTCAGCCAGATGCTCAAGCCGAAGGCCACCGGCTTCAAGGCGAGCATCCGTCGCGCGGAGAAGGTGTTCGTCACGAAGGTGAAGGGCTTCGACACGAGCGAGATGGTCGCGTGCACGCTCGTGTACGAGGGCACGCGTGCGCAGGTCGCGCGCGAGGAGGCCGAAGTCGCGCGACTCGTGAAGCGTCATGGCGGCATGCGCGCCGGCTCGGAGAATGGCCGCAAGGGCTACGAGCTCACCTTCGGCATCGCCTACTTCCGTGACTTCATCATGAAGCACTGGATCCTCGGCGAGTCGTTCGAGACGTCCGTGTCGTGGAGCGAGGCCGTCGCCCTCTGTGCGAACGTGAAGCGTCGCATGCGCGACGAATACGCCGCGCGCAAGCTGCCCGGCATTCCGTTCGTGACGTGTCGCGTCACGCAGCTCTACCAGACGGGCGTCGCGGTCTACTTCTACTTCGGGTTCTACCACAAGGGCGTGGCGAATCCGGACCAGGTGTACGCTGAGCTCGAGCACGCGGCGCGCGACGAGATCCTGAAGTCGGGCGGCTCCCTCTCGCACCATCACGGCATCGGCAAGATCCGCCGCGAGTACCTGCCGCGCGTGTTCTCGCCCGCCACCCTCGACTGGGCCGCGAGCGTGAAGCACGCCGTCGATCCCATGAACACGTTCGGGATCGCGAACCAGTGAGCACCTACCTCCTCACCGGCGTCACCGGATTCCTCGGCAAGGTGCTGCTCGAGGAGCTCGTGCGTCGTCGCGCGGAGCTCGGCATCGAGCGCATCGGCGTCTTGATCCGCCCCATGCGCGGGCTCGGCGCGGAACAGCGCTTCCAGCGCGAAGTCGTTCGCTCGCACTGCTTCGACGGACTCGCCGAGCACTGGAGCGAGATCGTCACGGTGGTCGAGGGGAATCTCGAGCACCCCGCGCTCGGACTCGGTTCGGAAGCAGACGACGTCCTCGGCGCCACGACGCACGTCATCCACGCGGCGGCGTCGGTGAAGTTCAACCTGCCCGTCGCACAGGCCGCGCGCGCGAACATCACCGCGAGCCTGAACATGCTGGAGCTCGCGGAGCGCATGCCGCGCATCCAGCGCTTCGTGTACGTGTCGACGGCGTACGTCACGCCGGAGCACGGCGCGCCCATCGAGGAGCAGCTCGTCGCGCTGCCGCAGTCCGCGACGTCGCTCTACGCGGCATGCCTCGATGGCTCGATGACGGAACAGGAGCTCCTCGCGCGCACGGGTCATCCGAACAGCTACACGATGACGAAGGCGCTTGCCGAGCACCTGCTTGCCGAGCGTCGCGGGAGCATCCCGCTCACGATCATGCGGCCGAGCATCATCACGGCCGCGCGCGAGACGCCGATGCCCGGGTGGATCGACAGCACCGCCGGCTACGCGGCGTTCGTGATGTTCGTCGGCACGGGGCACCTGCGCGCGCTCGTCTGCAATCCCGACGCGAAGCTCGACCTCGTGCCGGTGGACGACGTGTCGTCGCGCATCGTGAACGCGAGCGTCGCGGCGGACGCGCCGCTGGAGATCCGCCATGCGGTGGTCGGGCTCGCGCACGCGCCCACCGTGCAGCAGTGCTGGGACGGCACGTCCGGCTACTATCGCATCCGCCGCGTGGACAAGCGTCCGGAGAAGCGCTACCTCGGCCCGCGCGGCGCACGCTTCGCGATCGCCGACATGATCCAGCACCGCCTGCCCGTCGCCATTGCCGGCATGCGGTCGAAGTCGCTCAAGCGCCAGGCCGAGAAGCGCGGGGCGCGCCTGTCGTACCTGAACGAGCAGTTCTCGTACTTCACCACGCGTTCGTTCGACTTCCGTTCGTCGCTGCCGATCGATGATGCGTTCGACGAGCAGGGCTTCATCGACACCGTGAGCGCGGGCGTCTATCGCAACATCCTCAAGCTCGACGAGGCTGAGTGGGTCATCGGGGGACGCTCGCACGTCGGCAGCGACGGCGACCTCCGCTGGGCACTGACGCAGCCGCGCGGCAACTTCTGGATCCGCACCGCAGCTTGGCTCGCGACGAAGGTCTTCCGTCGCTCGGTGGACGCGATCACGGTGGACGTGCCGTCGTTCGAGCGCGCACGCGCCGCGATTCCGCCAGACGTCACGATCGTCGTCACGCCGAGTCATCGCAGCTACCTCGACTTCGTGCTGACGACGTACCTCGCGTTCGCGCGGCCGGACCTCGTGCCCATCCCGCACATCGCGGCGACGATGGAGTTCGCGCGCATCCCCGTGCTCGGCCGCATCCTCCGATCGATGCACGCGTTCTACCTGCGGCGCGGCGCCGGAAGGGATCCCGAGCTCGCGGGCCGCGTCGCGGAGCTCATGGACGAGGGCAACACGCTCGCGTTCTTCATCGAGGGCGCGCGCAGCCGCACCGGCGACTTCCTCGAGCCCAAGCGCGGATTGCTGCGCTGCCTCCAGGCGAGCGGTCGCCGCACGGCCATGCTGCCCATCGCGCTCAGCTACGACCGTGTGCCCGAGCAGGCGGCCTTCGACCGCGAGCTCGCGGGCGAGCCGAAGCGAGGCATGAGCTTCACGGGCCTCGTCCGGTGGACGTACCACGCCTGGCGCGGCCGCATCGACCTCGGCGACATCCACATCGCGTGCGGCACGCCCGTGATGCTCGACGCATCGTCCGACGCGCACGCCGTGTCGCACCAGGTCATCGCACGGTTGCGCGAGGCGATGGTGGGCTCGGCGCTGCCACTCGACGTCGTCGCGCGCGCCGAGGGGAACACGTGGGACACGCCGCCGGCGGATGATCTCCTCGCGGAAGTGAACTCGACGCAATGATCCCGCGCGGCGCGCCGTACATCGGCTGGTCCGACCTCCTCGCTGCCGCACTGCACTGCCTCGATCCACGAAGCCCGCGCGCGGCGCAGAGGGACGTCGAGGCATTCTGGGCATCGAACACCGTGGCATGCCTCTCCGTGCGCACGGGACTCGACGCGATGCTCCAGGTGCTCGCCTTCCCCGCGGGGAGCGAAGTGGTCGTCTCGGCTATCACGATCCCGCACATCCTCGACATCCTCGCGAAGCACGAGCTCGTGGCGGTGCCGGTGGATCTCGACCTCGACACGCTGTCGGTGGGCGCGAGCGCGTTGCGCGCCGTCATCACGGGCAAGACGAAGGCGATCCTCGTCGCGCACCTGTTCGGGAGCCGCATGCCGATGGACGACATCGTCCGCGTCGCGCGCGATGCGGGCGTGATGCTGCTGGAGGATTGCGCGCAGGCGAATGATGGATCCGGCTATCGCGGTCACGATGACAGCGACGTGACAATGTTCAGCTTCGGCTCCATCAAGCGACAGACCGCGCTCGGCGGCGGCCTGCTGCGCTTCAACGATCCCGCGCTTGCGGACAAGGTGCGTGCGATGGTCGAGTCGTACCCGCGGCAGTCGCGCCTGTCGTACTTCAAGCGCGTGCTGACGATGGTCTTCATCAAGTCCGTCGCGTCGTATCCGGTGTTCCAGCTGTTCGTCGCGCTGTGCAGGCTCGCGCGGAAGGACCACGACGAGACGCTCGGCACCGCGCTGCGCGGGTTCAGGCATGGAGACTTGTTCGCGCGGCTGCGTCACCAGCCGAGTGCGCCGATGCTGCGGGTGCTGGGTCGTCGCCTGCGACAGTCGCTCGACGTGCCGATCGCCGAGCGTGTGGCGGTGGTGCAGGCGGTGACGCGCGAGTTCGTGGAGCTTCCGCGCCCTGGCTCTGGCGCGTCGCATCACACGCACTGGCTCTTTCCCGTGATGACGCCCGAGCCAGAGCGGCTCAAGCTGCACCTGTGGGCGAAGGGCTTCGACGCGACGGCCGGTGCGTCGAACCTGCTGAGTGTGCCTGCGCCGGAAGGGCGCCACGTGGCAGAAAATGCCGAGCGTTTCATGCGCGAGGTGTTGTACCTGCCGCTGTACCCCGATGCGACGACGACGCAGATGCGGTCGCTCGCTCGCGTGCTGCGCGACTTCGACCCGGCGTGATCGCCCGCGCGAAGTTCTGGCTTCGCGCGAGCGCCGGTGGACTCGGCTTCGGCCTCGCGGTCGCGTGGTACGTCGTGCTGCGCTGGCTCACGCCGGCGAGCAGGGCGTACTGTCGCGAGTCGTTCGCGCGCACGATGGCGCGCCTGTGCTGCGGGCCATGCGGCGTGCGCGTGACGATCGTGCACGGCGAGCGCGCCGGGCAGGTGCACCCGTGCGTGTACGCGTGCAACCACCAGAGCCAAATCGACTACCCCATCGTGGGGAACATGTATCCGGGCAATACGCTCGTGATGGCGTCGCAGATCGGCGACTGGCCCGTGATGGGATTTCTTTTCCGGAGCTCGGGCTGCATCGCGCTCGATCGCGACGTACCGGTGCGCGCGGCCGGCGCGCTGGACGAGGCGAAGACGGCGATCACGCGCGACGGGCTGTCGGTGTGGATGTTCGCCGAGGGCACGCGCGGGAAGGTTCGCGGCCAGCTCGGGAAGTTCAAGCGTGGAGCGTTCCGGCTCGCGGCGGAGACGGGGGTGCCGATCGTGCCGGTGGTGATATCGCCGTTGCTGCCGGAGACGGACTTGAGAGGCAGGAAGCTCGAGCCGCATGAAGTGGTGCTGACAGTTCTGGAGCCCGTCTATGGTACAAATGAAGACGAGCTACGAGACAGCGTTCGCGCGCTCATGCAGGCACACCTGAATGAATACTCTCCAGGCATTTGACCACAGAGGACACAGAGTACACACAGAGGACACAGAGGAAAAGCAAAGAAAAC
>JBDSTA010000226.1:0-27873 GCA_039928475.1 Gemmatimonadaceae bacterium
GACGCTACGTCGAGAAGGCGCTCGCAGAGCAGCGGGCGGGCACCGCGCTCCCGTTCGCGACGATCGAACGATCCACTGGAAGCGTCGTGGGTACGACGCGCTTCAGGAATGCCGTTGCCGAGCACGCACGGGTCGAGATCGGCGGGGGAGGAAGGCACACTGCGGCGTCACATGATCAACCCTGACGGCACGTCGCGCGACTCGGTGTACTACTCCGTCATCGCTGAGGAGTGGCCGCTCGTCCGCGCACGACTCGAGGCGCGGTTGCAGTCCTGATACGTGCAGCTAGTGGCTGGCGACGGCCTCGCGCGCCAGCGTGATCGTCACCACGCCCGCGGCAATGACGCCTGCCGCACCGAGCGTGCGGGCCGTCACCGGCTCGCCGCCGATCAACCAGCCAAGGAAGAGCGCGACCACCGGATTCACGTACGCGTAGGTGGACGCCTTCGCGGTCGTCGCGTGCCTCAGCATGTAGAGATACGCCGTGAAGCCGATCACCGAGCCGAACACCACGAGATAGGCGAGCGCGAACAGCGATCGCGACGACACATGCGCGACATCGAAGTGCGCACCTTCGTGCCGGGCCGTCGCCATGACGAGCAGCGCGACGCCACCCGAGAGCATCTGCGTCGCAGCGCCCGCGATGCCGTGACCCTGATGCGGAGACTGCCGCGAATGGAGCGAGCCGATGGCGAAGCAGAGGCTTCCGCCGAGGAGGATGAGGACGCTCGCAGCGGCCATGCCATGGCCGTCGACCGGAGCGATTTCCCCGACCAGCAGCGCCAGGCCCGTCGCGCCGATCGCGAGGCCCGCGAGCACAGCGCGCGTCGGCCGGCTTCCGCCAGGGCGGAGCCATTCGAGCAGCACCATCCAGCACGGCACCGCCGCCACCACGAACGCAACGATCCCGGACGGCAAGTGTTGCTCGGCCCAGACCACACTGCCGTTCCCGCAAGCGAGCATCAGCGTGCCACTGAGTGCGCTGGCCATCCACGCACGCTTCGACGGCAGCTCACCGTCGCGCCAGCGTGCCCACGCGAGCATGCCCGTTCCCGCAACGATGAAGCGCGTGCCGAGCATGGTGAGCGGCGGCATCGTCTCGATGGCGACGCGCATTCCCAGGTACGTCGAGCCCCAGATGACGTACACCGCCGCGAATGCGGCGATCAGGCGCGTGCGGGAAGACGCCTGCGGAGCAGGTGCGGTTATGGCTCGTCTCCGCTCGGTCCGTAGATCCGGGGCACGGTCGAACCCATGGGGCGGAGATACGTCGTGATCTGCCCGCGATGATGCACGATGTCGAACAGGAAGCTCCAGGCCATGCGCGATGCGGGCCGCTCGCTGCCGCCGAAGTCCAGTACGCCGTCCCAGCGTTCGGGAGGGAGCGCATCCAGGCGCTTCTCGATGTCCGCACCCTGCGTTTCGTATACCGCGAGCACCTCGCGCATCATCGCGGGCATCGGCCGTCGCACCCACTCGACCTTCCCGCTCTCCAGCGCATCCAGCAGCATCCGCTCCTCGCACACGATCTGCCACGCGATCTGCTGCGCCGTTCGCGACTTCGGGTCGGGCCGGTATTCCGCGTCCTCCGGTATTCTCGCGAACACCTTTCGGGTGGTCGCCGATTCATGCTTCCAGAATGTTGTGAAGAGCGTGCGTTCGTCCACGAGAGTCTAAGCGAAGGGGGCGAGCCGTGTCGTCCGAATCACGCCGGTCGGCTCGCCGTTCGCTATCGCGAAGCTGCCCGAAACGGGCCGGACACGCAGCGGCCACCTGATCTCGCGCACGTTTGCGATAGCGCGCCCCCGTCCCCGCGCTTGCATTCAGTAGCGGGCGCCGCGGTGCGGGGTCGCATCACCAGGGAGAGCGCGAACCATGTGGCAGTCCGGACGTACCACTCGATCCCTCGGCATCGCGGCCCTGACGCTCACGAGTGGAGCGGCGCCTTCGTCGTCCGTGTCGTTCGCGCCGCCCGCGCAGTCCCACGCTCGCGCTGAGCCCTGCGACAATGCGTTGAACGCCACGCAGGAGCTCGAGCGGGCGTGGCATGCCGCCGGGCTCGATCGCGTGGGCGGGAAGATCGCGCACTGGTCCGTCACCGACGTCGAGCATCAGTCTCCGCAATCGGCCCGGGCGTCACCGCCGTCCTTCTCGATTGCCGTCGCACGACAAATCTGGTTCGACCCCGCGAGCGGCACCGAGCGCATGACGTCCCGGCTCACGGGACTCGTCGCGGGCGATGCCCAGCCAATGACGACGATCACGAACGGCCGTCCCCTGAATGTGTGGGCCGTGCTGGTTGACTGGCGGCAATCGGGGGCGGCACGGGTCGTCGGCCGCACCACAGATCGCGACTACCATCGACTGATCCTCGAGCGCCCGAGCGCGTTCGGCCCGGAGCGCCTCTATCTCGACTCGAGGACGCACCTGCCCGTGAAGCTCGAGCGCGAAGAGAAGGACGATCGCCGAGGACACCTGCGCGCGCAGTACGAGTATCGAGACTGGACTGATGACGACGCCACGGCGCACCACCCTCGCGGCGTCGTCCGCCTGATCGACGGACAGCTCGACGTGGAACGTGTCGAGCAGGAGTTCGATCTCGTGAGCGCGGACTGTGTCACGCCGGTCAGTCCGGTCATCCATGCGAATTGAGTCCGCGACTCACGTCGACGTGCCGGACGTGCGTTCCGCGTACGCGCACGCGCAGGTCATCCAGCGGCAGCAGGGCGCGATTGTATGGCCCGATTTCACCGAGGCGTCCATTCACGCCGACATCGATGCTCGGTGCCTGTATCGCGTCATGGACGGCGATGCGCTCGTCGGCGTGTTCTCGATCGCGTACGACGACGCGGCGATCTGGGGCGACCGCGAACGTGGGGCGCACCTGTACCTGCACAGGATCGCGCGGGCGCAGGGATCACAGCGCGGCGGCCTCGTCGCGAGCGCACTCACCTGGGCACGCGCGCATTGCCGCGCGCTCGAGCGCGAGTGCCTGCGTCTCGACACATGGGCGAGCAACGCGACGCTCATCGCGTTCTATGAAGGACAGGGGTTTCGCGTGGTCGACCGACGCCGCTTCGGCGTCGATCCGCGGTTGCCATCGAACTACCACGGCAACGAGTTCGCCCTGCTCGAGGAGTACCAGGTGCAGCAGGTCGACGACCAATCGCCTGCAGGCGCCGCTCGCTAGTCCATCTCGAGCATTACCGCATCACCACGCGTGACACGGCCAGGTCGCACGATCGAGCCGTACACACCGAAGCAAGCCTCTCGCTCGCGACCGATCGCTCGCAACACGGCCGGTTCGCGTGCACTCGACACCGGGTCGATGTTGACCATGACGCATCGCTGGTCGCGCTGATCGACACGCATGTGCATGCTGCCGATGCGCAGCACGCCGCCAACCCACCCATCCTCGGCGAAAGGCGTTCCGTCCGTCGCCTCGACGAGCAGGTTGGGCCGAAAGCGACGCACGTCGAGCTCGGCGCCCACGAGACCCTCCAGCGCGGTGACGGACTGCGTCGTGACCAGCGACAGCGGCGATGTGTCGAACACGCCCATGTCGTGCCTGATGACGCGCGCGCCGTGGCCCAGCTCGAGCGCAAGTGCCGGATCGACCACATCGAGCTCGGCTCCTCGCGGCGTGTGGACGATCGTCGGCGACCTGTCGGGTTGATCCGGGCTCGAGAAACTGGGTCGATAGCTCGCCATGTCCGCGCGCTCGCGAATGGTCAGCCACGGGAAGCCACTGCGCTCCATGCCCTCGCGTATGAAGGCCCAGCGTCGGTCACCGGCGAGACCGTGCCACGACACGTTGACCTCGTCGAGCGGCTCCGCGGCCATCGACTTGACGGGATAGCGCCACAATCCCGCGACGCGCCCCACTTCACGCGTGCGCATCAGCGCGATCCGAACCACGTGGTTAGCGCGTCAGCGAGACCCGACTGCGCCGAGTCTCCCACCCAGGCCACATATCCGTCGGGGCGTATCAACACCGCTGCGGGAGCCGCTACCGCGCCGATTGCCGGAAGCTCCCACGCTCCCTCGTACGTGGCGTCTATCATCTGCACGCGATCGTCCCATGGTGTGATATCGATGCTGCCCGCCTCACCAAGGTTGAGAAGCATCGGCCGCGCATGATGCAGCAGCATGAACACACGCAGCGCTCCTTCAGCCGTGATCACATCGAGGTCGGGCATGCGACGCCCGAGCAGCGGATGTCCCTCGCCTGAATGGTAATGAACATCCAGGCCTGCCATCTCCGCGCCCAGGCGTCGGCGAGCGTCATCCGTGCGCAGCAGCTCGGCCATGATGTCGCCCAGTGCCTTCGTGCGTTCGTCCGAGCGGCGAAGCGCCATCTGCGCCATCGTATTCCGCAGCACTCGCGCGGCCACCGGGTGACGCTCGTCATGATAGGAATCGAGCAGGCTCTCCGGCGACGTCTTGTTGATCACCTGCGCCAGCTTCCATCCCAGGTTCACGGCATCCTGCACGCCGACGTTGAGGCCCTGTCCGCCCGTTGGCGGGTGAATGTGCGCGGCATCGCCAGCCAGCAGCACGCGACGATCGCGATAGGCCGCAGCCTGGCGCGTAACGTCGGTGAACCTCGAGATCCAGATGGGACTGTGGATGCCAAAGTCAGTGCCGTAGATCGCGATGAGCAACTCGCTGACGTCGCGCAGCGTGGGCTCGGCGGCGGCGCCCAACTGCCGCTCCGTCACGACGACGCGCACCTGCTTCGCGCCCTCCATCCTCGCGAGTCCATGGATGCCGGCGTCGTCCTGCCGAAAGCCCCACGCCGGCTCCTCGGTCCACTCCACCTCGGCGATCACCCAGCTCGTCGTCGCGTCCCAGCCGGGAAACTCGATGCCGGCCGTCTTGCGGATCACGCTGCGCCCTCCGTCGCATCCGACGAGATATTGCGCGCGCAGCGAACGGCCATCGGACAGCGCGACGTCCACGCCGTCCTCGTCCTGCGTGAAGCCCGTCACTTCGTGCGCGCGAAGGACGGGCACGCCCAGCTCGGCGACCCACTCGCCAAGGATGCGCTCGATGTGATTCTGCGTCAGCCCGAGCAGGTAGTTGTGGCGCGTGGGAAAGTCGCTGATGTCGAGATGAAGCAGGTTGAAGCCAACGACCGGCCGCGGCCGCCCCTGCGAGATGAACCGCTCGGCGATGCCGCGTTGGTCGAGGACTTCGATCGTGCGCGAATGCAGTCCGCCCGCACGCGTGCCGGCGAGGTCCTGGGTGGCGCGAAGCTCGACGACGACGACGTCAACGCCCGCCAGCGCCAGCTCCCCCGCCAGCATGAGTCCAGTGGGACCGCCTCCGGCGATCACCACTTCATGGTCGGTCATGACAACCTCACCTGCGTGCATCGAGCTCCATCGTCACCGTGACCGGCCCCTGCACAGATGAGAACTTCACCGGCACGAGCGACGCCTTGTCCACCCAGATGATCGTCGCATTCGTGTTTCCCTTCTCGCTGACCTGGACCTTCCACGTGTCATAGGAGCCAGCGGAAACCAATGTTCGCTCGCTGCCGAGCACTACCAGATACTTGCTGGTCTGCTCGGCCTTCTGGACATCGAGATGGCGTAGCGCGATACGATAGCCGTCGGCGAGCGGCAGTCGCCCGATCACGAGGAATGCGCCCGCGCCGTCGGCGACGAGGGATCCGCACAGTGCGACCTCGATCGAATGCGTCTCGTTCGCCGACGTCGCCGTTCCGGTCGCCTTGCCGTCTGCGAATGCGAGTGCGATGGAGAGCGGCCCCTGCCGGATCGTGCGCTCGCGCGGCACGAGCGTGTTGGCCTCGAGACGTGCGCTGTCCACCGCGCTGCCCCGCGGGAGCACGGCGTGCTCTGCGACCGCCCATCCGCCAGCCGGGTGTTGCGCCACGGTCAGGGTAGACGTGATCGCCATCGTGCGCTCGGCCGCGGTGAACGTGCCGTGATACTCGAGCGTCGCTGGTGCGAGGTCGCGAACGATCGCCGGCGCTGCCGCCGTCACGCACGCTTGCGCACAGAGAGTCGCAGGAGAAAGGGCTACGAGTGCGATGAATGCATGTCTCATGAAAGCCGTATGTCGGTTGCCGATAATTGAATGCATGAGCTCAATGGTACCGGGCGGCTAACGTGGTGTATTGAAGAATCCCGCCACCGGTTGCACCCCTCCTTAGCTTTACCTGTAGATGTCACTCTGCCTCGTCCAGCCGCCCGATGGTGCAACGCCCAGCGCTGCACCGCGCCGATTCAATCACGTCAAGTGCGCACCATCGACGGCGCTTGCCTCGTTCGTCGAGTACTACTGGGTGTCGCGATGGGATCGTCGTGGCCAGCCAGCGCGTGCCGCCGCGTCGCTGCTCGACCCATGCGTTCATCTCCAGGTGCGCGACGGACGCGCCGAGGTGATGGGCGTCGTGCGTGGGACGTATCGCGTGCGTCTCGAGGGCAGGGGATGCATTGTCGGTGTGAAGTTCCGGCCGGGCGGGTTCAACGCGTTCGTCGACCAGCCCGCGATGCGATGGACGGATCGCACGGTGCCGGCGGAGTTGCTCTTCGGCGCAAGCAGTACGAAGTCGGCACGCGACCTCACGGACGCGACCGTCGCGTGCGACGGTGATGCCACGGCACACGCCGCGATCGTCACTCCGCGCCTCGACGCCTTTCTCGAGTCGCGCGCGCCGGTGCGGGATTCGATTGCTGAAGATGTCGCCGCCCTCGTCGCGTTGATCGCCACCAGTCCGCACGTGAAGCGCGTGGCCGACCTCGTGCAGGCGAGTGGCCGCAGCGAGAGGACGTTGCAGCGCCTCTTCGCGCAATACGTGGGTGCGAGCCCGGCGTGGACCATTCGTCGCTACCGGCTGCACAGCGCCGCCGCGCGACTCTCGGCGCGCGAGCCGCAAGACGTACGTGCCGTCGCGTGGGAGCTAGGCTATGCCGACCAGGCGCACTTCATCCGCGACTTCCGCGCGACGATCGGTGTGACGCCGGGTGCGTACGTCGACCGGCCGCGATAGCCGTACGACTGTCGCCATGGTACGCTCTCGCCGGTTAGTCGTGGCGGCAATCATTTCGCTCGCGCCACTGTGCTTGCCGAGTCGCACGGACGCGCAACAGTTCGCCCTTTGGACGCACGCGGCGCCAGGCTCGGAACACTGGACGCAGCGCGAGCGGACCATGCAGGGCGCGCAATACGGCACCGTGGTGTTCAATGTCGTCACGCCAACACTCACCGCCTATATCCCAGATCCCTCGACGGCGACTGGAGCGGCGGTCATCATCGCGCCGGGCGGATCGTTTCGCGGGGTGACGATCGGGCTCGAGGGGCACAATGTCGCGCGATGGTTTCAGGAACGCGGCATCGCGGCGTTCGTGCTCAAGTATCGCGTGCTCGACTATCACGCGCCCGGCAACGCGGCGCTCTCGATCGACGACGCGGGTCGCTTCGCCATCGCCGATGGCAAGGAGGCGCTCAACGTCGTGCGCCGCCGAGCCGCCGAATGGCGCATCGATCCACACCGCGTTGGCTTCCTCGGATTCTCGGCGGGCGGAATGATCGCGAGCAGCGTTCTCCTCCAGCCCGATTCAAGTGCGCGACCGGATTTCGGCGTCATGGTCTACGGCGCGCCGTTCGGCGCATTGCCGAGCATCCCGCGTCATCTTCCGCCGGCATTGCTGGTCTGGGCCGACGATGATCCGATCGCGCGGCCGGCGATGACGAGGCTGCGTGACGCCATGCGATCGTCGGGCTCGGCAGTGGGCGTCCGGGTCTACGATTGCGGCGGGCACGGTTTCGGCATGCGGCGCCAGGGCACTGCCAGCGATCGCTGGATGGACGACTTGTACAGCTGGCTGAAGCGTCAGGGGATGACTCAGCGACGCGTGGCCGCTTCCTCGTTCAAGCGCATCGCCGCGCGGATGTAGAGTTGCGCGCGTATCGCGCAGGATTTCGACAGCGCGCCGCGTCCACGGTCGACGAATATGAATACAATTGTTTCACAACCCGTTTTTTGGAGGATGTGCGAGTGTATTCAGGTACTGAGAAGGGAAGCCGCAGCGGCTTCACCGGTCGGATGGGCGCGGGCGTCTTCACCGCGTTCCTGGCAATGGCGGTCATCGGAGCGTCCGCGTGCTCCAGCGACGACGTCGTTGCCCCGCAGGTGATTGCCGGGCCAGAATCGCTCACGGTGCAGCTGGAGGTCGCATCGACCACGATCGACTTCGGGCAGGTCATCACGCTTCGCGCGACCGCGCTGAACGAGAGCGACGCGACCGTCGTCGCCCGCTACGGCGTGCAGGCCTGCGGCCTCGAGGTGATCCTCCAGACCGCAGATGGTGCGCCGGTCATTTCTTCGGGCCAGGGCTGCCTGCCACCCGCGAGCCAGCGGACCGATACCCTGCCGCCGAGCCGCAGCGTCGGTCTCGATGCGAACTTCGGGAATATTCCGCGGGGCACGTACCGCGCGCAGGCAGTCTTTCGCGCTGCCAACGGCATCGCCCCGAACAGCCAGCTGACAACGGTCACAATCCGTTGACCACGCGCTGAAGGCCGGTCGTGCAGGGGCGGAACTACGACACGCCCCTGCACCCGGCTGATTTCCCGATCGTTGCAGGATGAAGCGCCGGCGCCGGGACAAGCCTTGACTTTGTGCATGCACAACTAGCAATATAGTCAAATGGCTATATATACTGGATCGACACGCCGGCGAGGCTCCGCGGCGCGCATCGCGATCGGCATTGGCGCCACCATCGCGCTGATCGTCGCCGTGCTGGGAATCACGCGAAGAGGAGATGTGGCTCCGATGAAGACGACAGGAACGGTGACGTCCGATGACGGGACCGCGATCGCATTCACCAGGCTCGGGCACGGCCCCGCGCTCGTGCTCGTGGACGGCGCACTCTGCTTCCGCGAGAATGGCCCGAGCCCCGACATCGCGCCGCTGCTCGCTGCGCACTTCACGGTGTACGCGTACGACCGGCGAGGCCGCGGCGAGAGCGGCTTCACGAAGCCGTACGCGATGGCGCGAGAGATCGAGGACCTGCATGCCGTCATGCGCGCCGCGGGCGATTCGGCGTTTGTCTTCGGCTCATCGTCCGGCGCCGCGCTGGCCATGCAAGGCGTCGCGGCGGGCCTGCCCATACGGAAGCTCGTGCTGTACGAGCCGCCGCTCGGCGAGCCCACTCCCGGTGGCCCGTCGCTGGATGAGGCACGACGGAAGCTCGAAGTGCTCGTCGCGTCCGGCGATCGCGCCGGCGCCGTGCGCTACTTCCTCACGAACATGGTGGGCGCGCCACGCGCCTTCGTGCTGGTGATGCCCATGCTCATGCCTGGCACCTGGGCGAAGACGAAGTCGGTCGCGCACACGCTGCCGTACGACCTCGCGATAATCGGCGATCGGTCGCTGCTGGCCGAGCGTGCGAAGGACATCCGGGTACCGACGCTCGTCGTCGGTGGCGGCAAGAGTCCGGAATTTCTCCAGCGCTCGGTGGAGCACGTGGCGGCCGCACTGCCCAACGCGCGCTCACTCGTCCTGCCGGGCCAGACGCACGACGTGTCCGCCGCGGGAAAGGCGCTCACGCCGGTCCTGACCGACTTCTTTCGCTGATCACCGCGCTTACAGCGAGACAAGGACGCCGCGCGCCTGCCCCCGGCGCTCAGTGGACGATGTTGATCGCCACCGCAGGAGTGATCGTGGCCGAGGCGTTGCGCCCGGCCACGATGAGGCGGGTTCCGAAGATGACGCCCACGTTGCCCGACCAGTTGTACTCCACCGCCGGCGCGAGCCCCACCGCGTCACTCGGCGCCGACGTCGTCACGAGCGACGGCGTGTAGCCGGTCACCTGCGTGCTGCGCGCGTGACGATACGTCGCATCGAGCGCTGCCACCCAGCGCCGGCTCATGCTGTATTCCCATGCGCCGTTGACGTACGTCGTCTGCCCGGGCCGCACCTCGCCGCGAAAGCCGGACTCGGTGCCGTACACGCTCGCGTCCTCGACCGATGCGTGGCCCGAGAACGCCTGCGAGACGTTGAGGCGCATGCGCAGGATGC
Source organism: Gemmatimonadaceae bacterium (assembly GCA_039928475.1). GTDB lineage: Bacteria > Gemmatimonadota > Gemmatimonadetes > Gemmatimonadales > Gemmatimonadaceae > AG11. The sequence goes on from JBDSTA010000226.1 coordinate 10,055, forward strand.
GGCCGGTCGGCAACCAGAAATACTTCTGCGAGTAGAGCGACAACGTCGTGGTGTAGACGCCGCTGCCAAGTCCGTCGAACACGCGCTCGAGCCGATCGTACTTTCCCGTCGGCAGTGTCTCCTGCACGTTGATCGAGATGGTCGGCATGCGACTGTGCGGATCGCTCTCCGTGAGCCGGAGCTGCGTCATCACTCCCAGGTCACCCGCCCCGACATGCGAGCTGTTCGGCCTTTCGCTTCCGGAAATGAAGCCGAAGTTGGGCACGAGCCCGATGGAGAACCGGTCGACGAGTCCATACAGGAGGTAGCTCTGCGATCCGTAGCTGTCGGAGCGTGGAACACCCTGCCGTATGCGGCCCTGGTCGAACTGGCCCCTCGAGATGACGTCGTAGAGATACGACTCGACAAGGAAGTGCCCGTGCGGCAGCGTCGCCGCCGAATTCGCGAGCAGTGGCCCGGTCCACCATGCGTCACTCGTCGCCTGCCGCACGACCTGCGCATCGGCACGGCCGACTGCCATGGCGAGCACGACGACCGCGCTCCATGTGATTTGCCGACGGGTCACGGTTGACGTTCCTTGCTCACGTTGGACGGTGGGAGCCTGCGCGAAGCTGGCTTCGCAACCAACCAGACTGCCGGCGCGAACGCTGTCACGTTCCTGCCCAAGCAGGAACCTGCAAGCTGCGACGAGCAGCCGAACCTAGCTTGCATCCATGATCAGTGATCGGTGTCATGGGCGCATTGGGCACGCCTGCTCCCGTGGTTCCTGCGCGGTGAGGCGTGGCTCGCTACGCGTCGCACTCTGCGCATTGCTTGGCGGCGCGACAGCTGTGCACGCGCAAGGGGCGCCGACGTGCGGCACATCACTCGGCACTCGCCCGGCCGACGACACGAGCCTGACCAGCACACTCCGTCATCATGCGTACCTCGGCCTCGCGCAGAGGCTGCATGATGGCGCGTTCTACGGAGCGCACGAGAAGGAATTGCTCACGGGCATCCTGGCCAGTCACCAGAATCAGCACGCGATCGCCATTCGCCTGCTCGAGCCGCTGGCCCGACGCGAGTGGCCCGGTCAGTCGTACGTGCGGTTCGCTGCACAGGCAGCGCTCGCGCAATCGTATGAGAAGAGCTTCCAGTACGGGCGCGCGGCGAGCGAGTATCGCTCGATGGTTCTGGACAGTACCGTGTTGAGCGACAACGAAGTGCGAGGCAGTGCCGACTCGCGCCAGGTGATGGAGCTCCTCGACGGTGCGGCCGCGCAGCGCGTCGTCGCTCCCGCTCGTTTCGCGATTCTGTCGCACGGCAACAAGCTCGGGCTCAAGGAGGTCACGGTTCGAAGTGGCTCGACCTCGGTGCCGTGGATCTTCGACACCGGCGCGTCGATCTCGACGATCACCGAGACATTCGCACGACGAATCGGCGCGCAACTCTCGGCGAAAGCGGCAGCGACACAGGGCATCGGAGGACACACCGTGCCACTGCGCGTCGCGCTGATCCCGGAGCTTCGCATCGCCGCCGCGGTCGTGAAGAACGTTGCGGTGCTCGTCGTGCCCGATAGCACACTCTTCATCTCGCAGCTGGACTACCAGATCAACGCGATCCTCGGCTACCCCGTCATTGCCGCACTCGGGGAAGTGACACTGCATCACGACGGACGGATCGACGTGAGGCGGAGCGGAAGCGCCGCCCTGGCCCAGGACGCGAATCTATATATGGAAGGGAGCACCCCGCTGTTGGCCGCCAAGGTGGACGGCCGCACTGATCTCTACCAGTTCGACAGCGGTGCGAACCAGTCCTTCCTGACGCAGCGCTTCTGCGCGACGCATAGCCTTGCGGGGCGCGGCGCGACGGCGTCCAACTACGGAATGGCCGGTGCGGGTGGAAGTCGCGCGCTCCCTTCCTATATAGTGCCCACCCTGCACGTTGAAATCGGGGGCGCGTCCAGCCAGCTGGCGAATGTGCACGTGCTGACTGGCCTGATCGGCACCGAGCTCGATCTCGCCTTCGGAAACCTCGGGCAGGATCTCGTCGGTCCGTTCAAGAGCTATTCGCTCGACTTCAGGCGCATGAGGTTCACGCTCGAGCGTTGAGCCTGCGAGCTCAGTCGAGAAACACGGTTTCTGCGCCGAGTAGCTCGACGCAGAGGTTGACGGTTCGGCCCAGGGCGCGTGTCCGGTGGCGGATCATGGCTGGAATCGTGACGCACTGCCATGGATGGAGATGCAGGACCTCGTCATTCAGCAGGTCGATCGCGAGGTGGCCGCTCACCACGATGAACAGCTCATCGGACCGTGGGTGGTAGTGCCAGCGATACTCTTCCTCGAACACGGCAAGCCGCAGGCAGCTGTCATTGACCCGGTTGATCACCATGTTCCGGTACGGCGCAGTCACCCCCGCGCCTTCGGCGGCCAGGTCCACCACGTGGAGTGCCGGGTACCGAACCGGCTCTTCGGCATAGTCCTTCGCGCTGTGATTCATCGCTGTCTCGCGTTCGCGTTGCACGACACGCCGCTAATCCTCGAAGGCGAAGTTGAGTTCGGAGAGCGGCACGGAGTTCGACAGCTTCGTGAACGTGCCGTGCTGGGCAATCTCGTCGGCCGCGACGAGAAATCCGTGCAGGGCGACGCGCGCGAGGGCGCCGCCCACGCTGATCCGGCGTACACCCGCCTTTGCGAGCGCGCTCACGGTCGTGAAGTCACTGCCGACGAGCACGTTCACCGGCTTCGGCGCCACCGCTCGCACCACCGCGGTGATCTCCTGCATCGTGCGCAGCCCCGGGGCATAGAGACAATCCGCACCCGCCTCGGCAAATTCGGCGAGACGCATGACCGTTTCCCGCAAGTCGGGGCGCCCGGTGATGAAGCCTTCCGACCGCGCAGTGAGGACGACGCCACTTCCGCTAGTGTCGATTGCCCTTCGCGCCGAGCGGATTCGTTCAACCGCGAGGGCGCGTTCGAAGAGCGGTTGATCGGCGTCGCCCGTTGAATCTTCGATGGACAGGCCGGCGATCCCCGTTGCCACCGCGCGCGTGACGTTGGCCGCAACCGCATCGGGCTCGACGGCGAAACCGCCCTCGAAGTCCGCGTTGACCGGGACGTCAACGCTGGCACTGATCGCCTCGAGACTCGCGAGACATTGCTCGAGGGTGATACGCCCATCCGCCTTGCCCAGCGACCATGCGAGCCCCGCACTCGTAGTCGCGAGTGCCGGAAAGCCGGCGCGCGCGAGGAGGCGCGCGCTCCCGGCGTCCCATGGATTCGGCATGACGAAGCAGCCGGAATCATGCAGCCGACGAAAGACCTCGGTCCGGGGAGAGCGGCGCGTGCTATTCACCGTGCGACCCCGATGGGCGAGAGGAGGTGGATCGTGGATATGTCATCGGGCATGAAGCCGGCGTCCGGGATCACGACGTCGAGCGAGTCGGCTCGTCTGCCCCAATCACTGTCGGGGTATCGCTCGGCGAGCGCCCCCCAGGCTTTCCTGAGTGCGGCGAGCCCTCCATCGCGATATGACGCGATGCCAGTCATGTAGAGCGCTTCGGGTGCGGCGTCGCCGGCGTCGTCCAGCGTTGCCACCAACCCGAAATGCTTGAGTGCCTGCTCCGCATCGCCTCGATAGAGGTTCCACATGCCGAGTCCGAGGCGCAGCTGAGCGGCGAAGCGAGTCGGCGGGAGATAGCCGCAGCTGCGCCGCAACTGCCGCGGCCGGTCGGTGAGGACGATGATGTCGGGCGTCCACAGGTGCGCGACGCTCCCGGTCAGCTTCCTGAACCACTCGTCCGGCTGCTTGATGTTGTACTTGACGCAGATGAACTCGCGCGCGAGCAGCTCGTGCACCATCGGGTCGGCGTACGTCGAGATGAAGAGCTTCGCGCATCCCAGGCAATGGGGATCCCAGAAGTCGACGAGGAGCGGCTTCGATGCGACGCGAGCCGCGGGGATGGCGTCGACGACGTTGTCGTTCGTGAACCAGGTCAGCTTCGACATTCGCACTTTCGGGAGCGCAGAGAAGGGGAGCGTCGCGATGCCCGTTTCGCGCAGGCGATCGCAAGATGGAGGTTACTCGACGCAGCGCGAAGTCGATATCAAGGAACTGTCAGGACGACGTCACGTCCAGGAAGCAGGAGACACGCACGCACATGGCGAGCGAGCGTCCCGGACCGGGGGATGCGAGCGAGGTAGCGCCGCCGTAGGTTCTCCCGTGTCAGATCCGGACGGGCGAACGCCGACGTTCCTCAACCGAGCGCATGATGGTAGACGATTTCGAGAAGGGCAGGCGCGGTGAGTCCGCGAACATTTCCGACCAGCGCGAGTACGACCGCGGCGTAAGCTTTCAACGCGGCCTCAACGCGGCCCCCATGCGGAGCCCCACGGCGAGCGGCCCGGTCATCACGGGCGAGAGCCCGCTCCTGCAAGGGCTCGTGTGCATTCCGTTCATCGTCGTTGGAACGCTTCTCTACCCGGTCACGGCCCTGCTGAGCGTCGTCGCCGCCCTCGTCTGCACGCGTTTCGTTCCGCTGTTCGGCCCGGGCGCGGGGCTGGTGCGCTTCCTCGCGTATATCCCGATGCTCGTCGTCTTCTGGATCAGCATGCGATGGGATCAACGCACGGGCCAGCGCAACGCCGGCTACAGGCGCGTGCGACACGCCGCTCGGCTCGTGGTGTTCGCATTCCTGGGCGCCGTGGTAACCGGCATGCTGTGGCGCACGAGCGGCGGAAGTGCCGGACAGTTCATCACGCTGCCGCACATGGTCGGCACGGCCGCGGGCGCGGTGCTTGGCCACTTCTTCCTGGTGTACGGCGAGGGATGGCGAGACTTCTGGCATCGCACGCTCACGACCTTCCGCCTGCGACCGGCGCACGCATCCTAGGCGCGACTCGGCAACGCCGAAGTCAGCGCTTACGCAACTTTCTGGTAGTGACAGGAATTGCACAGCGGCAGCATGACCGAGGTCCATGCCTCGCCTACTCGGTCGTCCCCATGCGCTCGCGCACGCTCTCGCGCTGATCCTCGCTCCATGCTCGTCCGCCGTCGCCAGCGGCGAGCAGGTTGCAGCCGGCTTCGGCGCTGTACTCGTGTGGCAGCAGCAGCGGAGCGATGTCAGCTCGCGGGGCGACTTCGATGCGCGTCTCGACGTCGGCGAGATCTTCCGCACCGTGCCGACGAATGTGTTCCTCGTCAAGGCGACCTACTGGATCGGGCGGTAGAGACAGCCCAGGTCAGGACTCGACGGATTCGAAGATGAACATCTCCACCTGACCTTCTTCCGGGGCGAGGATGCGACGGTCGGCAGCGCAGGCCTTGCCGATCTCGCTCGCGAACGCTTCACGCAGCACCGCGAGACTGTCGAACACGAGCGTGCCGATCAGGTATGCCGGCGTGCCAGTTGGCGACATGATCGGGCCCTGGCTGACTTCATAGCTGCGAAGTCCGCGCAGCTGCTTCGCCAGCGGAATGTGCACGCCAAAGTAGTGGGCGTTGAAGGCGGCGGGATCGCGGGGCTCGCGATACACGACGATCATGCGTGCGGTCATGTTTGCGTTGGGTTCACTGTCCATCAAAAGCCCCTCACCAGCAATCCATTCTTCACGAACGACTCGATCGCTCCTGCGTCGTGACCGGGCATCATGTGGAGCTCGGGAACGGCGACGTGGAGTTGGCTGAGCCCGGCCAGCTCCTCCCGAACCTTCGTGCGATCCTCGCCGGCCATGAAGGTCACAATCCGCGCCTTTTCACGCACCGTCTCGATATTGCGCGTTTGCCAGGCGACGTCGCCCACGAACAGGAGCTCCGCGCCGTCGGCGCGCCGGACGTAGACCATCTGGCTGCCGAGCGTGTGGCCCGGCGCCTTGATCAGTACGACGCCGGGCGCGATCGCCTGGTAGCGCTGGTAGTCGAGCGGCTGGTAGCCATCGAAAATATCGGCCGGCACATGCAGCGCGGCGAAGGGATCTGCCGTGAGGTTCGCCTTGAGCTCGGAAACCTGCTCGCGCGTGAGGCGCGTGACGGCCAGCAGCTTCTTCAACTCGGGTTGCGCCAGGAGGCCGCCGACGTGGTCCGGGTGCTCATGCGTAATGACGATCAGGTTGGCCCGCGCCATCGCACCGCTCATGCGCGTGTACGAAGCGATGTCGAAGCTCGGCCCGCTCATGGACTTGGTCATGTCCGCGGTGAGCGCCGCGTCGACGACGGCGACATGATCACTGTACACCAGTTCGTAGGACGATACCGGCAAGTCGGTCGTATCCCATCCGTCGCCCGCAACGACGATCGTCCTCGGCGCGGCCAGGTGCGCGACGGTTTCGACGCGAATGCTCAGCGGCTTCTCACCGGGCAGCGAGTCGGCAAGCCGTCGCACCTGGGCGATGTCGATGACATAGCTCCCCGAGGTGTCCTTGTGACTTTCGACAAGGAGCCACCAATAGGCGGGGATACTGATGACGACGAGCGCGAGCAGGACGTAGCCTGCCCATTTGAGCCACTTCATGCGGCGCTCCGCTGGGCGAGGAGAATGTGAGTTGGCACGACCGCTGGTTCTCTCTTACTGACGCACGTAGCGCAAGTGCGTGGCGGCTGAGCCATCGAGCACCCGGTCGATGCGAAACTGTGGCCCGGGTTCGCCGAGGTTCTCGAAGAGACGTCGTCCGGCGCCGAAGAACACGGGCGCGAGGGCGATTTCCATCTCCTCGACGACGCCGAGCCTGAGGTACTGCTGGATGACCTCGGCTCCGCCCGCGATGCGGACATCGCGATTGCCGGCGGATTCGCGAGCCAGCTCCAGCGCACGCTCGGGGCCTTCATTGATGAAGTAGAACGTCGTCCCACCGGGGCGCACCCACGGTTCGCGCTTCTCGTTGGTCAGCACGTAGACAGGCGTGTGAAACGGCGCCTCTTCCGGCCAGGAGATCTCGCCCTGGTCGAACATGCGCTTGCCCATGATGCTGGCGCCGGTGCGCTCCATGGTGCTGCGCACCAGGTCGTTCACCGGACCGGTCTCTCCACCTGTTCCGAACTGGAGGTTCTGGCGGAAGTACTGCTGGTTGATGATCCAGGACATCATCGCGCCCCACTTGGCGCCCCAGTTCTTGTAACCGGGGTTTTTCATGGTCATGCCTTCCGGCGCCATGTAGCCATCGAGGCTGAGTCCGACGCTGACGAATATCTTGCTCACGATTCTGCTCTCGCGCGTTCGAATGTCGCTGTCACGCCCGGGGCGAGCGGCAGGCGTATGGAAGAAAATACGGCCGCGTAGGGGCTGCTATCATAATAGTGCTTGGCGACTGCGAGCTTGGGGCCGGCGCGCGCGCCGAAGGGCTGTTAGTTCGGCCCTGCTCGCGCGACCGGTGCCTGCCCGGCGAACTGAACGACGTCGATATTCATCGAGTCCGCGACTGCGGGCCTGTCGCGCAGAGCCACGACCAGCCAGGTCACACCGCCCTGAAGCGCCTGCGCCAGCCCGTTGGCGTCAACGGTCAGGATAGCGGGGGCACGCGATGTCCATACCAAAGGCGGAGTCGGGGATACTGGCGAACCCGCATCGTCGCGAACGTCCGCGGTCGCGATCCAGCTATACCCCACGACGACATGCTTCGTCCCCGTGCCGAGGGATATGTGAGAGGCGGTGGGCGTGCTCCCGGTCGAGCTCGAGCAACTGCACAATCCGATGAGCAACGCGCTCGTGATCCATATCCTTCGCACAAGGCCTCCTCGCTTCGACGTTGACAGCATGCCTGGAAATCTCCGTCAGAGCACGAGCACTCAGGGCTCGAACATCTCGCCAAGGATCGCGAGAACGCTCGCCAGGGTTGCGGGGCCGACGACGCCAAGGCGCTTGCGCAACCGCTCGCCGTCGACGGTGCGCAACTGGTCGAGGACGATCCGCCCCTGCTTGCCATTGAAGCGGCACGTGACACGAAATGGAGACGGTTGCCCAGCGGTCGTCATGGGCACGACGATGGCGGTCCGAAGATTGTGATTGAGCTCGTCCGGCGACACCACCAGGCACGCGCGCGTCTTCCGGATCTCACTCCCGCGTGTGGGATCGAGCTCGATGAGGTACACCTCGCCGCGACTTGGACGCGACGATACGACCTTCACTCCCACTCCCACTCCGTGTGGTCAAAGCTCGGCGCGGCAGCCGGATCGAGCCGGTCTGCATCAGCCGCGTGGAGTCGCTTGCCCGCTTCCGCCCATCCGGCGCGCGCCACTCGTGGGGCGGCAATCACGATCTGGCCTGCTTCGGCGGTCAACTCCACCTCGTCGGTGAGTCCGGCTTGCTCCAGAAGCAGTTTCGGGAGGCGGACGCCTTGTGAGTTGCCGATCCGGACAATCCTTGCTCGCATCAGTGGCTCCAGAGTGGCGGCATTACAATGTAGTTACGAAACGTCGCTTCTCGCAACCTTCGCGCCCGTCCACCTTCGCACCGCAATGGCAATGAGCACGCATCCACCGACCACCACGAGCACCGGCAGCGCGTACGCCACGATGTTGAAGCCGTGCGCCGCGGGGGCGAGCAGGATCCACTCCCCGTACTTCGAGACGAAGTAGTCCTTCACTTCGTCGGGAGACTTGCCGGCCGCGAGCTGGTCGCGCACCACCGCGCGCATCGACTGCGAGAGCTCGGAGGGAGAATCCTGGATGGACAGGCCCTGGCAAACAGGGCAGCGCAGCTGGCGCGCGACATCCGATGTGCGCGCCTCGAGTGCCGAATCCCGCGGCGTCTGGACGACACGTGGGCTGGCCGTGTCCTGCCCGAACACCGGCGTTGCCCCGCACAGCAGCAACGCCGCCGCACCAAGCAGGAGGGATGCGCGCATCCGCTTCACTGCGTGGCCGCCTTGGCGACCGACGCAACGGCGAGCAGCGAATCGACGATGCGCACCACGACCGCGGCCTCCGCCGGTCCGGTGATCTTGCGCGCGATGCGTCCGTCGGCTGCGATGATGAACGTCTCGGGAACACCATACAGGCCGTAGTCGATGGCCGTACGCGCGCGCGGATCCTCCACCGACGGATAGCTCTGCCCACCCAACTCCGCGATCCATTCCGTGCCCGCAGCGGTACGATCCTGATAGAGGGAGCCGACGAAGCGAACGGGCATCCCCGAATAGCGACGGGCCACTTCCGAGAGCACCGCGTGCTCATCACGACACGAGAGACACCACGACGCCCAGAAGTTCAGCACCACGACCTGCCCGCGCATCTCGGCGAGACGAACGGTGTCGCCGATGGGCCGCCCGAGCGGCGCCTGCCCCGGCGCAAAAACCTGAAGCGCGAAGGACGGGGCGACAGTGCCAGGCAGGGGCGACGGAATGTCCTTCGGGTCGATCCGCATGCCGACGACGAAGAGGGCGATGACCGGCGCGGCGCAGGCCGCCGCGATCGCGCTGCGTTTCCAGTTCATGCGGCACTCTCCTGCGGCAACGGCAGTGGAGCCACCGCCGCAACGCTTTCGCGCCGCCGCGTCGGTGCGGGCCACGCGCCGATGAGTGCCCCCGCGATGATGATGCCTCCGCCGAGCCAGATCCACGGCACCAGTGGCTCGAAGATGGCCTTTACCGTGGCGCTGCTTCCATCAGGGCGCACGGCCATCAGGTTCAGGTACAGGTCACCGCGCGGCCCGCTCCTCACGTCAGGGGTGGGCACGGGTTGCTGCGACAGCGGATAGAAGTTCATGCGCGGCTCCATGGTGCCGACGACACGCCCGGCGGACAACACCTCCATCGTTGCGCCAATCACGGAGCGCTGCTGCTCCTCGCGCCCCCACACCTGCTTCAGTCGCACGGTTCGCCCCGAAACCGTCAGCGACTCGCCAGGCTTCAGCGTGCCCTCACTCTCCGTCCGGAGGGACGAGGACGCCGTGATGCCCAGCGCCACGAAGAATACCCCGAGGTGCGCGATGTAACCGCCATGGCGTCGCCGGTTGCCGAGCACCAATCGCACGAATGCGACGACCCACATCTCGCCATGCGCGGCGCGCCGCGCGCGCGTGCCGATCCAGAACTCGCGCACGTTCGCCGTCGCGGAGTATCCGACGAACGCGAACGCAAGGACGCCGAAGAGCGAATGGATCCCCATCAACAGCGCCACGGCCGTCAACACCACGGCGCCTACGATGGGCGGCAACAGCTTCGCGCGCAGCTCGGCGCGAGTCGCGCTCTTCCACGGCAGCGCGGGCCCGACTCCCATGAGGAAGAGGAGCGCCACGATCATCGGCAGCGACATCCTGTTGAAGAATGGCGCACCGACGCTGACCTTCACGCCACGCACGGCCTCCGCGACGAGCGGATAGAGCGTGCCGACGAGCACCGTGAACATGAACGCCGTGAGGAACAGGTTGTTCAACAGGAAGACGGTCTCGCGCGATGCGGCGGAGTCGAGATGCCCCGTCGTGCGAAGCTTGTCCGACGTGCCAGCGACGAGCACGAGCGTCGCGACGAGCACCACGGCGATGAACGCGAGGAAGTAGTAGCCGATCGTCCCCGTCGTGAACGCGTGCACCGACGAGATGATGCCGGACCGTGTGAGGAACGTCCCGAGGATCGTGAGCACGAACGTCCCGACCACGAGGTTGATGTTCCACAGTCGCAGCATGCTCCGCCGCTCCTGTACCATGGCCGAGTGAAGGAAGGCGGTCGCCGTGAGCCACGGCAGGAACGACGCGTTCTCCACGGGATCCCAGGCCCAGTAGCCGCCCCAACCAAGCACGTCATAGGACCACCACATGCCGGCGATGATCGCCGCGGAGAGAAAGCCCCACGTCAACACGGTCCAGTTGCGCGTGAGCCGGATCCAGTCGTTCGACTCGGCTTCCCTCGACAGCAGGGCACCGATGGCGAAGGCGAACGGCACGCTCATGCCCACGTAGCCCAGGTACAGCAGCGGCGGATGCACACCCATGAGGATGTGATTCTGGAGCAGCGGGTTCGGACCCGGTCCGTCGGCCAGCACTGGAAACACAGAGTGAAACGGATTCGCGGGGCCCACCAGCAGGATCGCGAAGAAGCTCGAGATGGCGAGCAGCACCATCGCCGAGTAGGGAACGAGCGCGCCGGGCCGCGCTCGATTCGTCGAGACGACGAGCACCGAATAGAGCGCCAGCACCCACGCCCAGAACAGGATCGAGCCCTCGAGTGCACCCCACAGCGAGATAATCGTATAGAAGAGCGGAGTGGCGCGGCTGCCCACCTGCGCCACATACGACACCGAGAAGTCGTGCGTGACGAGCGCCACGAGCATCGCGGCCGTGGCCGCCGAGACGAGCAGGAAGTTCGCGTACACGGCGCCATACCCGAGCGCCACCCATTCCGGCCGCTGGCGACGAACGCCGAACGGCACGATGACCATCCCCAGCAGCAGGAAGGGGAGGGAGACCATCAGCGCGCCGCTGCCCACGAGTCCGTTCACGTTCGCGCTCCACTCTTGATGAGCGACTTGTACATCGACTGCGGCGTTGGCTCGCCAGGCTTCGGGGGCCGGTACTCGTTCGAGTGCTTGACGATAAGGTTCGTGGAGTTAAAGACGCCATCGCGATGGTAGCGTCCTTCGACGACGACACCCATGCCGTCGCGGAACATCTGCGGCGGCGCACCGCGCGAGTGCACGGCGATGTCGCCCGAGCCATCGGTCACCGTGAACGAGAGGTCGAGCGACGCATCGTTCCACTTCACCGAGCCGGGCTTCACCTGCCCGCCAAGACGCACGGGCACATCGACGCCGTCAGTCCCCTTCGCCAGCAGCTCCTTGGGCGTGAGGAAGTAGACGACGTTCCGGTCGAGGCCACCGTAGATCAGGTAGCCGAACGCGCCGACGATGACGACGATGCCGGCGATGATGCCACGCTTCCTGGTACTGGTCGACGCGCTCATCGCGGCACCACGGCGGCTGCATCGAGCAATGCCTGCGCACGGCGCACGGCACCATGCACTCGCACGAAATATCCCACCAATACAACCCACGTCAGCCCGAACGCGGCGCCGACGAACAGCCAGTTCTCATTCACGCGAAAGCCCTCCCAGTGCCGCCGCCTCGCCCGCATGCTCGGCTGCACGTTCCAGCACGAACGCATCGCGACGACGACGAATGAAGTAGATCATGACGAAGAGGAACGCGAAGGCGTTCAGGCGCAGGCCGATGACGTACGCCGGATCGACCGTCGCGGGACTCGACTGGATCTGGTGGATCGTGCGCCACCATCGGACAGACATGTACACGATGGGCACATTGATGGCGCCCAGGACGCCGACAGCTGCACTCCACTGCGCGCGCTGGTCGCGATCGTCGATCAGCGCGCGAATCGAGAGGTAGCCCGCAAGGATCAGGAAGAGCACGAGGGTAGACGTGAGCCGCGGATCCCACGTCCACCATACGCCCCACGTCGGTCGCCCCCAGATCATCCCGAGCGCGAGCGTGAGCCCGGCGAACACCAGCGCCACCTCGCCCGATGCCGCCGCGAGCAGGTCATCCTCCTCGCGATGCGTGAAGAGGTAGCGCACGCCGAAGGCGAGCAGCGCCAGCGGCGCGAGCATGGTCATCCACGCGGCGGGCACGTGCACGTACATGATCTTCTGGAGGTCGCCCATGTCGCGATCGGGCGGCGAGATGAGGATCGCCGTCACCTGCGAGAATACGAGGAACACCAGCGTGAACCAGCCAAACCAGGACCGGCGCGCAGTGCCGGTCGCGGAGGCTGCGGAAAGCGATACAGCGTGCGTCATGACGTCATGCCTCGATGACGGATTCGAACACAAGGAACGTCGCGACGAGGAAGATCACGTCGAAGACGAGGAGCAGCCGCGCCCACGCGCCGGCATCACTCATGGCGTTGCCGCCGAGGAGCGCCTTCGTGGCTTCCATCGCGGCGAGCAGCACGGGGACGAGCATGGGGAACAGCAGCAGCGGGAGGAGTACCTCGCGCGCACGGCTGCGGCTGGCGATGGCCGCGTAGAAGGTGCCGAGCGTCGTGAGCCCCACCGCGCCGAGGAACAGGATCCCGACGAGCGCCGGCCACCGCGCCGGCACCTGCACGTGGAACAGGACGATCGCGGCAACGACGACGACGGCGAGCATCGCCCCGACGAACGCGAAGTTCGCCATGAGCTTGCCGGCGAGGATCGAGCGGCGCGAACCCGGATACAACAGCAGGTGCTCGAGTGCCCCGCCATCGAGCTCCGTCTGGTACGACCGGTTGAAAGCGAGCACGCCCGCGAACAGGGCCGCGAGCCAGATGGCGCCCGCCGCGGCATCGCCAATGGCCTGCGCGTCGGGGCCGAGTGCAAAGCCGAACATCACGAGGATGGTGAGCGCCAGCGCGAGCACCCCATTGAACTGCGCCTTCGACCGACGCTCCGCCGTGAGGTCCTTCCATGCGATCGCGCGCGCGCGGCGCCACTCAGCGCGCATGCTCATCGTGCGCTCCTGGCGAGGGACAGCGGCGGCGTCGCGAATCGGCCGTCGACCAGCACGACGGTGCGATCGAGCACGGGCTCCGCTGGCGCCAGCTCGTGCAGCACGACGAGTGCGGCTGCACCTGCGTCCACCCACTCCGCGATCAGCTCGTTGACGAGCGCGATCCCGTCCGTGTCGAGGTTGCTGTACGGTTCGTCGAGCAGCAGCACGCGCGGCCGCACGAGCATGAGGCGGCCGAACGCGAGTCGTCGCTGCATGCCGGCGGACATGCCGCGCACCTGCCGGTGCGCCACACCCAACAGGCCCACCCGCGTGAGCACCGGATCGATCTCCGCGGCATCGCGATCGAGCATTCGCGCCGCGAACTCGAGATTCTCGCGTGCCGTGAGGTCCTCGTAGAGTCCTGGCGAATGCGCGAGATACCCGAGCTCCGAACGCACCTCGTGCGCCTCGCGAACGACGTCATGTCCACACACGCGCGCGCCTCCGGCGTGCGGACGCAGCAGCGTGGCGAGGATGCGAAGCAGCGTGCTCTTCCCGCTGCCGTTCGCACCAAGGACGCCGACGACCTCGCGCGGTGCAACGGTGAGCTGGATACCGCGCAGCACCCATGACGTCCCGAACCGGCGAGCGAGATTCGTCACCTCGATGGCCACCTCGGAGCGTGGAGCTTCCGTCACGAGCGACATCGGCGTGTCCAGGCTCACCGGTTCGCTGTCCCCGACTTGGCGAGGGCGTCGTCGATGTCGCGCGCGTGCTCGCTGTACTCCTTCAAGGCGGAGCGCTCCGTCGGCGCCGCCGCGACGAGCCGCCGCCTCAATGCGGTGGCCGCCGTGGCATCCTTGGCCATGTCCGCAGCGCGAATCGCGAGGACGAGCCCAAGCAGGTGATTCGGCCGCGCCGCCAGGATGGTGTCCGCCTCGGCACGTGCGCGCACCATGTCTCCGGCCGCCGCCGAGATGGTGCCAATGTCGTATTGCGCGTGCGCGTCGACGGGGCCGATCATCTCGTATGCCTGGATCGCCATCGGCGCGAAGAAGCGCGCGCTGTCGAGCTTCCCCTGTTCGCTGTACAGCATCACGCGGTTGAAGAGACGGCTTGCCCGCTCCTCGGGCGACATGGAGGAGATGTCAGGCGCAGCCACGACACCGCCGCCCGCGAGGCCGGCGACCGGCGCGTCGGGAGTCGGCGCGCCCGCTGACTGGTCGATCGCTCCGGAACTGCCAGCCGAGCCCCGACCCGTTGCCATGCCGGCGACGAACGCGACGAGCGCCAGCAACGCGGCGCCGCCCACGACGAGGGGCAAGCGCGTTCCGGCTCGTGGCGCCGTGACAGTCGCGGCGGCACTCGCACCAATCGTGGCGCCACACTCGACGCAGAAACGAGCTCCGGCCGGCGTGCCTACCCCGCACGCCGGGCATGCTACATCGTGTGCGGCCGCACCACAGCCAGCGCAGTACCGCCCCGACGCCACTTCACCACACCGCGCGCAGCGCGCGTCGGCCTTCGAATCGATCGTCATGTCGTTGCCTTCTTCTTCGCGAGTTCATGCATGCGCCCGAGCACGGAGTCGTGCAGCGAGCGTGGTGCCGGGGGCAGGGGTCCGTTGCGCACGCGGATATCCACGAGGGCGCTATCTGCCATCGCAGCCTTGCCCGTTGCGCGCGCAACCATGTAGATGCCGAAGAACGGCGCGGCGTGCTGCGGTGCGAGCTCCGATGCCTCGCGATAGTGGACCAGCGCCGCCGCGTACTCCTTCTTCCGGTAGAGCGCGTTGCCGCTGTCGAGCGCCGCCTTCGCGCGAGGACCGATGATGGCGTGCGCTCCCACGGCAACAGGTTGCGTGCTGTCGGCAGGTGCGCGCTCACCAAGCGGCACCTTGGGCGTGTCGCTGCCGGAGGAGCAGGCGAACATCGCCGACGTCACGGCAAGCAGCGCAACGGCGCGCATGGGGTGACGCTTCACAGTCGTGACGGGATCAGGGATCATCGATCGAGTGGATTCTTGAAGTGGCAGGTAAGGCAGAGGCGCGGATTCTTCTTCGACATGCGCACCGCGTCGAATGCCGGTCCGTGCGGACTCACCTTCGAGCCGAGGTCGGAGTGACATTGCATGCAGTACGTCTGCTGGTGACAGGAGGTGCAGCTCTTGAGGTCCTGCCGCGCGGCCCGGCCATGCTGGAGCAACCAGAGCGGTTGCGCGTTGTGGAAGACGGCGCTCCGCGTATTGTTCGCGGCCGAGAGGCCGGTCTGTCGATGGCAGTCGCGACAGAACGCCTCCGCGGAATGGCACGAGCTGCAATCCGTCTCGCGGCGATACGCCTGCGGGGCGTGCGTCGACGCGAAGTTCGCCACGTGATAGCGGCGAGTGACGCGCTCGCCCGTGTGGCAGTCGGTGCAGAACCGCTGGGCGTGGCAGCTCGCGCAGCTTGCGGCACCGGACGCCGCCTGTGCGCCATGCGCGCGCGCGAATCCGGCGGCGTGCACCCGCACCACGCGTTGCGTGGTGTCGTGTCGCAGCACCGGCGCCTGCAATGCCTGCGTCGGCGTCGCGGCAGCATTCGAGATGAGGCTCAGGTCAGGCGGCCCGACGAACCGCGCGTGACGAAGCTGGACGCCGGGCGCCGTGGCGTCGCGCGCGGTGGGCATGCGGGCGAGCACGTCCCGTGCGCCGTCGCCGGTGTGGCAGCTCTCGCAGCTGGCTCGCGCATGACACGTTGCGCAGCGCGCTACCGCTGCATGCGCACTCGGCCCATGCAGCGCGGCGAACTGCGCCGACCTGTGATCGGCGGGAAGTGGATAGACGCCTGGCCGTCCAGCGACGAGCCGCATGACGCGTGCGTCGGTGCCCAGTGCGCTGATCACGGCAACGCGCGAGCCGTCCACATGGCAGCGCAGGCAGCTCTCGCGCGCATGACAGGTGGCGCAATTCGCCTGCGCCGCGAGGGCGCCCGCACCGTGCGTGCTCACGAAGTCGGCGCGCGCATGCGACGGAGGTTTCGGCAAGCCCGCTACGTCGGCATCGCTCAGCGCGGTGGCGGCCGTGAGGACGCGGTGGCAGGTGCTGCACTTCGTGGCATCGGCGAGATGGGCACTTCGCCCCTGTGTATGGCAGGACATGCACGGCGCCGGCGCAGCGCGCGCGACGTCCATCCACTTCGTCGATCCATCCACACCGTGGCACGACGCGCACGTCGCCGCCGCGGCGGCCGGCATGTGCGGCTGATGCGCCTGGTGCGAGAATACGAGCAGCCCCGGCGTCTTGCGAACGGGCGCACTCCAGCGAACCGCCGGCTGTATCACGCCGTTGTGACACTCCGCACAGAGTCGCGCCGACGGGAATGAACGGAATGAGTCGCCGATCGTGATGCCTACGTGGCAGCTCGAGCAGAGCGGAAACAAGCGCGCATGGCGCGCGTGCGGAAACGGCGTCGGCATGGAGGACGCCACGTTCCCCTGCGCCGAGACGAGCGTGGGAACGGCGACGAGCGCGAGCACGCGCAGCAGGAGCCTCATCGCGCCGGGCTCGCCCGCATGCCGGGATCACGTCCCATCGTCCACTCGAACCGCACCGTGGCGCGTCGCTGCGTCCAGTCGGGGCCCGCGGCGCCATTCGTGAGCGAGTGCTGGTAGAGCGCCGCGTCGACCACGACGCGGACGTCCGGCGCGACGCGCAGCGCGCCATCCACCGCGACGCCGTAGATGCGGCCCGTGCCCACGCGGAACTCATAGATGTTCTGCGTCGCCGCGAGGTCGGCGCCGAACGACAGGTCCGCCGACTTGTCCCACCGCGCGCCGGCGCGCACATCCGTGCTCGCCGCGCCGCTCCCGATGTCCACGTCGTACGAACCGAACGCCGACAACGGGCCGGCACTCACCCAGCGCACATCACCGCCCGCACGCCAGCCATTCGTGCGCAGGCCCGGCACCGCCGTGCCCGCGTCGGCGTACTTGCGATACGCCCCGCGAAAGGACGCGCTGAACGGTGTCCCGCGCCCACTCCAATCCACCGTCGTGCGCGCCTCGTCGTACGCCACTGGTGAGAAGGCGCCCCAGATGGTCCACAGCTCGAAGTAGGGACGCGAGTGCCGCGCCTCCACCGAGTACGCGAGCGTTCCGCCCGGCGGCGTCCCGACGCGCAGGCGCGCCTCGTTCCAGTCGCCGGTCGCGAAGTCGTAGTTGAGGCCGAGATCTGCAGTGACGGCGTACTCACGCGAGCTCGCGTCGAGCGACGAACGCTCCGCATACAGCCCGCTGCGGTCTGACAGCAACACGCGCTGGTACGTGAGCGCCACGGCAGTCAACGCATTCGGCCGATAGCGCGCACGTCCCCCGAACAGGTAGCCGTTCTCCGGCGGCGGCAGGTTGTCCACCGCCTCGAGCTGCGCGCTCGTGTAGGGCTCATTGAGCCCC
>JBDSTA010000227.1:0-2542 GCA_039928475.1 Gemmatimonadaceae bacterium
CAGCAGCATGTGCGTCGTGAGTGCGCCAAGGGACGCGCTGACGCTCGCGTCGCCCGCTCGGTCGCACGTGATGACGCCATCGCTCGAGATCGAGAGTGGAACGCCTGACGTCCAGGCGAAGCGCAGGCCGGTATCGGGCAGCACGTGGCCACGCGCGTCGAGCACGCGCATCGTGAGGCGCACGGGCTTCACGTTGTTGACGATGATCCCCTCACCCATGCGGCCCGCATCCGCGACGAGGCGCGCCGGCTCGCCCGCGCGGTGGGTGAACACGACGAACGCGATCGTCGATGCAAGCGCGACGACCGACACTGTCGTCGCCATGCGCGCGCGTCCGCTCCAGCTCGCGCGGCGCACGGCGCTCGCGACGAGATGCGGTGCCGAACGCAGCGCTTCGCGCACATACCAGAAGCGCGCCGAGCGTGCACCGTGCATCTCCGCGCGTTTCGCACACTCCTCGGCGAGGTCGCCGAGTACGTCGTCGGCGAAGCCGGGGTCGGCGCCGATGGCGGCCAGGAGCCGCTCCGTCCGCGAGCCGGCGTCGCGCGTGCGCGCATGAAGCGCGGTGTTCAATGATGCCCTCATGCGCCCTCCGGGTTGATCGTCGTCCCCACGCCCGCCCACATCGACGCCATGCGCCGCTCGGCATCGCGAATCGCCTTCGCGCCGGCGCCCGTGATGGTGAAGTGCCTGCGCGCGCGCCCGCCGCGGACGGGCAGGGGGGCGCTGGTGCGCGAGCGAAGGAGCCCCTTGTCCTCGAGCCGCTGGAGCGTGGTGTACACGGCGCCGACGGAGTGATCGCGCGCGGTGCGCTCGATCAGGTCGCGTCGAACGGCGAGTCCGTAGGCGTCGTCGGCGAGTCGTGCGACGGTGAGGAGGG
This sequence comes from Gemmatimonadaceae bacterium, assembly GCA_039928475.1. Classification (GTDB taxonomy): domain Bacteria; phylum Gemmatimonadota; class Gemmatimonadetes; order Gemmatimonadales; family Gemmatimonadaceae; genus AG11. The sequence continues at coordinate 881 of JBDSTA010000227.1, forward strand.
CGGCGAGCTCGAGGTTTCCAATCGTCGGTGTCTTCATTACTTCCAGTATGTAGAACAAATCGTTGGACCGCAATGATCACGGCTCCAATGCCGAGGACGCCAGCGCGGGCGCAGCTTGTGCATTTATCGGCCTCATGCGCGCCTCCTCGCCAGCAACGGTTGCCTCACGACGTCATCACCTCGCCCTGGCAACGGCGATCGGCGCAAGCGCCGCGACCATCGGAGCCATCCTCACGCGCCTCGACGCGGACGAACACTGGGCCATCGACCACATCGTGCGCGACGTGCTTCGACTGCGACAGATGCCGAGGACGCGCGCGACGCTGCGCATACTGGGCCTCGCGGGCACGGTTGGTGTCTACGTGCCAGTCGCTGGCGCGGCCACGTGGCTCGTGACGCGACGCTCCGGCGCCGAACGCGCCGCACCGGTGCTGGCATCGGTCGCTGCCGCCGCCGCGGCGAGCTGGCTGCTCAAGCGCGCCGTTCGCCGGCCACGCCCTGCGCCGCTCCAAGGTGCAGTGAATGAGCGCCCGAGCTTTCCCAGCGGCCACTCGACGCGCGCGGCAGCGACGTCGCTGATCGTCGCCTACGTGCTCGCACGCGAGTGCATGGTGTCGCGCAGGGTTGCCGTGCCTCTCGCGATCGCGATCACCGTCGCGGTGGGTGCGAGCCGGGCATATGCGGATGCGCACTGGACGACGGACGTGGTGGGCGGATGGGCCCTTGGCGCTGCCGCGGCGGCGGGCGCGGCGCTCTGGTACGAGCGCATACGAGCGGCGGGCGCATGAGCGACGAACCGCAGCCGCCGAAGGCAATCGGCAACGCACTGGGCGCGCTGGGTGCGGCCGTACTCTTCGCGTGGATCGCGCGTCGCGTGGTGAGCGGGCGCAGCGAGCCACTCGACGCGCAGGCGCGCGGCGTCATGCAGTCGCACCGCAGCGATGCGCTCGACGCAGCGACGCGGCCGGTCACGCTCCTCAGCATGCCGATCCTTGTGGTGACGGCCACTGCGGCCCTCGCGTACTGGCTGCGCAGCACGGATCGCACGCGCGCGGCCGTCGCGGTGGCGGCCGCACCGATCCTGGCCGCGACGGCAGGGCAGAGCTTCACCACGTTCCTGCCGCAGCGAAATCCGCCGGACGCGAGCGACGCGCGCGACGGTCAGGAAACGGTGCCGAGCTTTCCGAGCGGACACACGACTGGTGTGACGGCGGAAGCGCTGACGATTGCGTACGTCCTGCTGAACGAGGATCTCGCATCGCCGGCGATCATCGGTGCGCTCGCGGCGTGGCCGCTGCTGGTCGGGATCACGCGGGTGTATCGCGACCGGCACTGGCTGAGTGACGTGCTCGGTGGATGGGTGGCGGGTGCGGGCGTGGCAGCGCTGTCGGCGATGCTGTATCGGTCGCCGAAAAATGCGCAGTGATTGCTGGATGCCCCTCTGCCTCTGTTCCACTGCCGTCAGCTACTGCCGTCAGGGAAACGAGATGCTGGTATTGGTGCGGCGCTGAGCGGTCGTGGACTCTGATGGACTGACGCCCAGAATTCAGTCTCGCAGAATCTCAGAATCCAAAAACTCACTCGCGTGGCGGTCCCACGGGCATCGTCCGCGACGGACGGCAGTAGTTGACGGCAGTGGAACAGCGGCTGACCACAATCACG
>JBDSTA010000228.1:0-2380 GCA_039928475.1 Gemmatimonadaceae bacterium
GTGCTCTGCGACGAGAGCACGTCCATCGATTGCGCGCGCGTGATGCGCGGCACGAGCTCGAGCGCGAGCGCGGTGACGTTGCGCTTGGCGAGCTGCGCGAGCAGTGGCGCGTTGCGCGACGGATTCATGAGCGCGAGCAGTGCCGCCCCCTCGGGAATCTCGTCCGCCTCCGCGGGCGACGGCGGCTGCACGCGGCAGACGAGGGCGACGTCGCCGTAGAGCGCTCCGCGCTCGACGACGGTCGCGCCGCTCGCCACGTAGGCGGAATCGGGAAAGCCGGCGCGTTCGCCCGCGCCGGCTTGGATTCGAACGTCGTGTCCGCCCTTCACCAGACGGCCGACCGTGTCGGGGGTGAGGGCTACCCGGAGCTCGCCGGGCGCAGTTTCATTCGGGACCGCAAGTCGCATGCGGCCAAAAATCGGACGGGGGAGGGGTGCCCGCTAGGGGCGATTGCCCGACAGCCGCCCCGCGAGCCGCTCGACCTGGGCGGTGTGACGCACCGCATGCACCGCGTGGATTCGGAACGCATCGCCCAGGTTCATCTTCGGCGCGAACCACGGCATCACCGCCGATGCGATCCGCACCTTGTTCCAGTCCACGGTCTCGGCGTCGTTCATCATGGTGAGCACGGACTGCTGCATGGCGAGGAATGCCTCGAGCACGCCACCCCGCGGCGTCGCGCCCGGCTCGAACACCTTGAAGGTCCGCACCTTCCGGGTCCCCTGGAGACCCCGCGTGATCAGGCCGCCCAGGAAGCTCGGCTTCCACTCGCGGTTGGGGGCGGCGGCGTCGCGACGGGCGGTGAGGATGAGCTGCTTCATCTTCGGCTCGTAGACGCCATCGCTCACGCAGAGGTGCTCCAGCACCTCGCCGATGCTCCACCCGACCGGCTCGGGCCGCTCGTTCAACTGACCGCCGTCGAGCGGCCGGACCGCCTTCACGAGACGCTCGCGGACGGACGCGATGTCCGCCTTGCACAGTTCGTGGAGCTCGCGTTGTAGCATTCGTGACCAATTCCTGGATGACAGGGTAGGAAAGGGAGCCGTTTTCGTTCTATCCGCACGACCGCAGGCCGCGTTCTTTTCAGCTGATATTCATTCCCGGAGATACTGCATGTCGTCTGTTCGCACCACTCGCGCGCTGGTCATCGGCGCGCTGCTCGCTTCCGCCGCGCCGCTGTTCGCACAGGCGCCGAAGGAACTGCCGGTCAAGTACACCGGCAAGCCGACCACTGGCGAGATCAGTGCCGCCGATCTCATGACGCGGCTCTACATCTTCGCCGACGACTCGATGATGGGACGCCAGGTGGGCACGAAGTACAACCTGATGGGCACCGCGTACATCGAGAGCGAGGTGCGACGCCTCAAGCTCCAGCCCGCGGGCACGGACGGGTATTTCCAGAACCTGCCGCTGTTCACCTACTTCTATGACAGCTCGTCGTCGGTCAGCGCTGGCGGCGAGAAGCTCGTCGTCGGCACGGACTTCCTGCCCATTGCGCGGCAGGAGACGTCCCTCGCGCTCGACAACATGCAGGTGGTGTACGCCGGTGCGAGCAACGACAGCACGTCGTGGCCAGCGGCCGCGGACCTCGCGGGGAAGATCGTCGTCGTCAACATCCCGGCGCCGGGCATCCTCGTATCCAACGCGCCGTGGCTGCGCGCCCGGGTCGCCGGCGCGGCGGCGGTGCTGGGCGTGTCGCTCGACCGCGTTCCCGTGAACCAGCGGAGCGGAGCCCTCCGTACCCAGACGCTCGTGCGCGACGGCATGCCGGCACCCGCTGCGCCGCAGATCCTCGTGAGCCAGCGCGTTGCGGGGCTGCTTCTGGGCTCGCTCGACAGCCTCAAGGGAGGCACGATGGGCAAGGCGCTCACCGGCACCCTCGTGCTGCGGAAGGAGCAGGCGCCGGGACGCAACGTCGTCGCCATCCTGCCGGGCTCCGACCCCGTCCTCAGGAACCAGTACGTCGCGATCGGCGCGCACAACGATCACATCGGCTTCAACAACCGCCCCGCCGACCACGATTCCATCCGCGCGTTCAACATGGTCGCGCGTCCCCAGGGCGCCGACAGCCCGCCGGTGCAGAAGCCAAGCGACGACCAGCTCGCGCGCATTCGCGCGATCACGGACAGCCTGCACGCGCTGCACGGCGTGCGTCGCGACTCGATCAACAACGGCGCGGACGACGACGGCACGGGCACCGTGAGCGTGCTCGAGATCGCCGAGGCGTTCGCGACGGCGAAGGTGAAGCCGAAGCGCTCGATCATCTTCGTGTGGCACGCCGGTGAGGAGAAGGGCCTGTGGGGCTCCGCGTTCTTCACCAGTCACGCCACCATTCCGCGCGACTCCATCGTTGCGCAGCTGAACGTCGACATGATCGGCC
>JBDSTA010000229.1:0-9043 GCA_039928475.1 Gemmatimonadaceae bacterium
GTGCGGCGGCCGCAAGGAACGCTGCCGTCACCGCGAGGCCGAGCCAGAGTCCGCCCGAGGTGGCGAAGTGCGCAACGGCGCCGGCAGTCATCGGCTCCATCATCGCATCGCTTCCCGCCGCGCCAGCCACGCCCGGAGTGAACGTGCCGAGGAACTGCGCGGCGAGATGCGTCGTCCTGAACGCCATCCGCTCGATGAACAGGACGATCACCGGCGGCACCACGGCCCAGACGAATGGCGCTCGCGGTGCCCATGCCGACACCATCAGGAGCCACGCGAACACCGGCGCTGCTGCCAGGCCATGGACGGCCAGCAGGTGAAAGAGCAGCGCGCCCGAATTCGACACGAGTGAGAACTCGCTGAGCACCGGGGTTGCCGCCTGCCCGGTGGCGGACAGCACGACCCAGCTCGCGAGCAGCATCAGTGCCTGCGAAATCACCGTGACGACGAAGATCACCAGGGGCAGCACCACGATCGGCACGCTCGCCTTGGCCAGCACCGTGACGACGTCGGACACAGGCATCGACTTCCAGAACAGCACGCTGCGGTCGCGCCGCTCGCCGTACAGCGCATCGAGGCAATAGATCACGCCGACGATGAGGCCGGCGAGCATCAACAGTCCCTCGACCATCACGAACGGCTGCGTGAACGCATCACGCTCGGCAACCGTGAGAGCCACGCCGCTGTGCAGCTGGCGCAGCAGCACGAACGCGCTCAGGAAGTAGCCGATGGTGAATACGGCGGCTGCCACCGCCGGGGCGAGATATACCCAGCGGCATTCCCACAGCTCGCGCCGCAACGACGAGATGAATCGTGTCATCGGTCAGTATCCCTCGCTGCCGAGGTAGGCGGCAGACAGGCTCGCGATGCTCGGCGTGCGCACCTCGCCGAGCTCGGTGAGCCGCTCGCGCGCCACGCCGTCGAAGATCATGATGGATTGCCCGAGCGCCTGGCGCTCGAACGCCGGTGCAAGGGCGTGCGCGGCGGAAACGTGCTCGGGGTGGACGCGGACTTCGTTGAACCGCGCATCCAGCGCGTCCCTGCTGAGCGCGAGCGCAACGCGGCCCCGGTCGAGCACGATGATGTCGGTGACGACGTGCTCGATCTCCTCCACGCTGTGCGTCGTGAGCAGGATGGTCTGCTCGCGATCGAGGTACTCGCCGAGCAGTGAATCGAAGAAGCGCTTCCGGTAGGGCCCGTCGAGGCCGATGGTCGGTTCGTCGAGCACGAGGAGCCGCGCGTCGATGGCCATCACGAGCGCGAGGTGCAGCTGCGTCACCATCCCCTTCGACAGGTCCTTGATCCGTGCGCCGGGGCGAATGGTGGTGCCCTCGAGGAAATGCATGGCCTTCACGCGGTCGAAGCGCGGATGCACATCCGTCGTGTAGTCGATGAGCTGCGACACCTTCATCCACCGCGGCAGCACGGCGACGTCCGCGACGAACGTGAGCTCGAGCATCAGCGCGTCACGCTGCCGCCACGGGTCGAGCCCCATCACGCGCAGGTCGCCCTCGATGGAGGTGAGCCCGACGATCGCGTTCAGCAACGTGGACTTGCCGGCGCCGTTCGGGCCGATCACGCCGACGATGCGCCCCGCTTCCACCGTGAGGTCCACGCCGTCGATCGCCTGATGGTCGCCGAACGACTTCCGCAGGTTGCGCGCTTCGATCAGCGCTCCGGTGGTACTCATGACTTGCCCCTGGTCTTCGGAGCGCGCTTGCCGCCAGCGAGCAGCTCCTCGGCGGTGAGGCCAAGGCGCTGGATGAGGGCGGCGACGCGCGGCCATTCGTCCTCGAGGAAGCGCTCGCGCTCCGCGCCCAGCAGCAGGGCACGGGCGCCCACGTTGACGAACATGCCGCGCCCCCGCTTCATCTCGACGAGCCCTTCGTCGGCGAGCCCCTGGAATGCCTTCATCACGGTGATCGGATTGACGCGATACTCGGCCGCGACGTTGCGAACGGATGGCAGCGGGTCGCCTTCCGCGATCACGCCATCCAGGATCATGGCGACGATGCGGTCACGCAGCTGCCGGTAGATCGGCAGGCCATCGTTCCACTCACGATCCACGAACGTTCCGGCCGGGAGTCAGGTCACCTGGACGTGACGGTCGCCACGTCGGCGACACGCTTGAGGTCGAAGTGCCCATTGACGGTCTTGCCGGATGCGGCCTCGTAGGTCCAGTCCTCGATGTGGTGCGTCGCATCGATCAGCGTGAAGGTGGCGTGCTGCATGTGGCCGTATTCCGTCGACCCCGTGATGTCGAGGAAGTCGAAGTCGATGACCTTTCCGTCGGGCGACACACGGCCCACCATGCGCGGCCGGTTGCCGGCATCGCAGTAATGTGTGAGCAGCAGCTTGGCGCCGTCGAGGTACATCATCGTCACCGGATGGTCGTTCTTGACCGGATTGTCCGTCGCCTCGGCCGACTTCATCTCGTGGACCACGGCATTCCCCCGCGACGTGACGCGGAGGCTGACGTCCATGGTGACCTTGAGCTTGTTCGTGGGCTCGGTGACGAGACCCTGCCAGGCGCCGCCGAGCGACTTGATGAGCGCAAACGCCCGCTGGGTTTCGGCATCCGGCACGCCGGCCGGCGCCGGGTGCGTGTGCATCTGCGCCGAAAGTTGGGAGGTCGTGAGCCCGACTGCCAAGACCGGGAGGAGAACGAAGGACCGCAGTGAGGTATGCATGATGGTGGCTCCGCTGAAATGGCCTGCGCGACGCTTAGTGTGATCTAGTGTTGTAGTTAAGTATAACACCTAATCACCATTGTCAAGTCGCTGCGGGCCGGACCCCCGATCCGCAGGCACGGATGCGGGGATGCTCCACTGGACAGGACAGAGGGTTGGCGGGATGATTGACGGTCCTCACGGAGCTCCCGCCATGCAATCCCGCCGCACCTTCGTCCATTCGCTCCTCGGCGCTTCCGTCGCCGCCCCCGCCATGCGTGGCGACTCCTTCACCCGGCTGTTCCGCGCCGAGGCGATGGGCACGGGCCGTTCGCCGGCGAGCTTCGCCGACGACGAGAGCTACTGGGGTGAGATCCAGCGTGCGTTCGACCTCGATCGCACCATGGTCAACCTCAACAACGGCGGCTGCAGCCCGGCGCCCACGCACGTGCTGGAGCAGATGATCCGCGACCTGAAGTTCTCGAACGAGCTTCCGGTGGATCACATGTGGCGCGTGCTCGAGCCGCGCATCGACTCCGTGCGGCGCGACCTCGCGAAGGACTTCGGGTGCGATCCGGAGGAGATGGCCATCACGCGCAACGCGTCCGAGGCCAACGAGACCATGATCTTCGGCATCGACCTCCAGAAGGGCGACGAGGTCGTGATGACGACGCAGAACTACCCGCGCATGCAGAACGCGTGGAAGCAGCGCGAGCGGCGCGAGGGCATCGTCCTCAAGCGCGTGAAGCTCGAGACGCCGGTGCTGAGCACGAAGTCGTACGTCGACCAGATCGCCGCGGCCATCACGCCGCGCACGAAGGTCATCGAGGTGATGCACATCAGCTTCCAGACGGGCTACATCGCGCCCGTGCGCGAGATCGTGGAGCTGGCGAAGCCGCACGGCATCCAGGTGTTCGTGGACGGTGCGCACGCCTTCGCGCACTTCCCCTTCACGCGCGACGAGCTCGGCGCCGACTACTACGGCACCAGCCTCCACAAGTGGATGCACGCGCCGATCGGCACGGGGTTCCTGTATGTCCGGAAGGACAGGATCAAGTCGCTCTGGCCGCTGATGGCGGGCGGGGTGGAGCAGGAGGCCGACATCCGGAAGTACGAGGAGATCGGCACGCACCCCGCCGCGAACCACAATGCCGTGTCGGTGGCCATCGCCTTCACGCGCGGCATCGGCATGGAGCGGAAGATCGCCCGCCTGCGCTACCTGCGGGATCGCTGGGCGAAGCAGCTCCTCGCCGCGAGCGACCGCGTGAAGATGATCACCGAGATCGGTCCAACGAAGTCGGGGGCCATCGGCGTAGTAGCTATCGACGGGATGGACCTGGGCAAGCTCGGCGGCTGGCTGCTCTCGCAGCACCGCATCGTCACGACGCCCATGGTGACCGACGAGTTCAAGGGCATGCGCATCACGCCGAACGTCTACACCACGGTAGACGAAGTCGATCTGTTCGCGGATCGGGTGACGCAGGCCATCAAGCGGGGCATAGCATGATGAAGGTTGTCATTCCGAGCGGAGCGCGACGCGCGAAGTCGAGGAATCTGCACTTTCGCGGTTTCCGCCACCTGGCGTCGGCGCTCGCACTGGTGGTGATCGCGAGCACCGTGGCGCATGCGCAAAGCGCGCCGGCACCCAAGCCCTCCGACGCAGACGTGTACTTCATGTCGGGGATGATCCCGCACCACGCGCAGGCGGTGCTCATCGCCGGCTGGGCCGCGTCGCACGGCGCGCGCGATGACGTCCGCATCCTCTGCGAGCGCATCGTCGTCGGCCAGCGCGACGAGATCGCCCTCATGCAGTACTGGCTGCGCGAGCACGGCGCTCCCGTGCCCGAGGCCACGGCCACGCACATGAAGATGAAGATGAACGGCATGGATCACGAGATGCTCATGCCGGGCATGCTCAACGACGACCAGCTCGCCGCGCTCGACAAGGCGCGCGGTTCGGACTGGGACCGCCTTTTTCTCCAGGCGATGATCGCGCATCACGCAGGCGCCATCTCCATGGTGAACGAGCTCCTCGGCAGCACCAATGCCGCGCAGGACGACATGGTCTACCGCCTCGCGTCGGATGTATACGCCGACCAGACGACAGAGATCGAACGCATGACGAAGATGCTCGCCACAGTGCCTCCCTCCACGGAATCACGCCCATGAAGCCATTCACGCCGCTACGCCTCTCGCTCATCGCTGCGACCCTCACGGTCGCGGCCTGCTCGGCGGGCATGAGCAGCTCGTCGTCGTCCGCGTCGTCGGACTATCCGACGCCGGACATGTCCACCTCCGCGCCGAGCCCCGACCCGCGCGTCGGCCTTCGCGCCGGCACGATGGCGAAGTGGGACAAGGACACCACCAAGAAGGTCATCGTCAGCCCCGCGGCCGAAGCGCAGTGGAACATGCGGCTGCTCTCGAACCAGCCGCCCGCGGAGCCATTCGTCGGCGTCACGCACTCCGACCTGGCCTTCACGGGCAAGTACGCCATCCAGGGCAACTACGACGGCTACCAGGTCTGGGACATCACCAACCCGCGCGCGCCGCGCCTCCACGACGAGTACGTGTGCCGCGGCTCGCAGAGCGACGTCTCGGTCTACGGACACCTGATCTTCGTGTCCGGTGAGGCCACGAGCGGCCGTCTCGACTGCGGCCTCCAGGGCATCTCGGATTCCGTGAGCAAGGAGCGCTTCCGCGGCATCCGCATCTTCGACGTCACGGACATCACCAAGCCGAAGTACATCGCCAGCGTGCAGACCTGCCGCGGCTCGCACACGCACACGGTGGTCGAGGATCCGAAGGACAAGGAGAACGTCTACGTCTACATCTCCGGCTCGGCGGGCGTTCGTCCCGCGTCCGAGCTGGCGGGCTGCGTGGACCTCGCGCCGGACGTCGACCCGAGCGGTGAGCAGTTCCGCATCGAGGTCATCAAGGTGCCGCTCGCGCATCCGGAGCAGGCGCACGTGCTGAGCAAGCCGGGCATCCTCGCCGGCCTCGCACCCGCGCCGCGCAACACGTCGCGCACGGCCGCTGACTCCATCGATCGCGCGGCGCAGGCGGCCGCTCGCGGCAACGCCGGCGGACGCGGTGGACGTGCGGGTGGACCACCCCGCGGCCCGCAGGTTCCCCGCGGCCCGGTGCAGTGCCACGACATCACGGTCTATCCCGCCATCGGGCTCGGCGGCGGTGCCTGCGGCGGCTACGGCCTGCTGCTCGACATCAGCGACGTCGCGAACCCGAAGCGCATCGGCGCCGCGGCGGACTCCAACATGTCCTTCTGGCACTCGGCCACGTTCAACAACGACGGCACGAAGGTGCTCTTCAGCGACGAATGGGGCGGTGGCTCCGCGCCGCGCTGCCGCTCGACGGACAAGTACGAGTGGGGCGCCGACGCGCTCTTCACGCTTGTCGACCACAAGATGGAGTTCAAGAGCTACTACAAGATGCCCGCGGCGCAGACCTCGTTCGAGAACTGCGTGGCGCACAACGGCTCGCTCATCCCGATTCCCGATCGCGACGTGATGGTGCAGGCCTGGTACCAGGGCGGCGTGTCCGTGTTCGACTGGAGCGACGCCTCGCACCCGAAGGAGATCGCCTTCTTCGACCGCGGTCCCATCGACATCACCACGGCCGGCGCGAGCGCGGGCTCATGGTCGGTGTACTGGTACAACGGCGTGATGGTGAGCTCCGAGATCGGCCGCGGCCTCGACATCTTCGAGCTCGTGCCGAGCGCGTTCATCTCGAAGAACGAGCTCGATGCGGCGAAGACGGTGCACTTCGACTACCTGAACGTGCAGGGCCAGCAGAAGATCGTGTGGCCGTCGAGCTTCTCGTACTCGCGCGCGCTGCTCGACCAGCTGGAGCGCAACCACGGCCAAACCGCCGCGAAGATTGCGTCGGCGCGCGCCGGCCTCGTTGCGGCCGAGGCGCTGCAGGGTGCCGCACGTCGCGAGTCGCTCGCGGCCCTCAGCAAGACGCTGCACGGCGACGCGCAGGGCGCGACGGATGCGCCGAAGGCGCACAAGCTGGCGTACTCGGTGGGTGACCTGGCGAAGTTGTAGGTCGGGAATTGGGGTCAGAGCTGACAGGGGTCAGAGCAAAACATTGCTCTGACCCCTGTCAGCTCTGACCCCAATTTTACCGCACCAAAGACCTTGCCGCGTCCACCACCTTCTCTACGGTGAGACCCAGCTCGGTGTAGATGGTCTCGAACGGCGCCGAGGCACCGTATCGCTCGATCCCCAGCACGATCCCGTTCTCGCCCACCCACTTGTACCAGCTCATCGGGTGCGCCGCCTCGATCGCCACGCGCGGCACGCCCGCCGGCAGCACCGACGCGCGGTACTCCTTCGGCTGCAGCGCGAACAGCTCGTGGCTCGCCAGGCTCACCACGCGCGCCTTCACGCCTGACTCGGCCAGCTTCTCACGCGCGGACATGATCAGCGCGACTTCGGAGCCGCTCGACATCAGCACGACGTCCGGCTTCCCGCCCTCGGCATCGGCGAGCACGTAACCGCCCTGCGCCACGCCCGCCGCCGGCGCGTACTTCGTACGGTCGATATAGCCGAGCTTCTGGCGCGTGAGCACGAGGCACACCGGGCCGTGCGTGTGCTTGATCGCCACACGCCACGCCTCGGCCGTCTCAGTCGCATCTGCTGGACGAATGAGCGTGATGTCCGGGATCGCGCGCAGCGCGGAGAGCTGCTCCACCGGCTGGTGCGTGGGGCCATCCTCGCCAAGCCCGATGGAATCGTGCGTGAAGATGTAGATCACGTGCTGCTTCATCAGCGACGCGAGGCGCATCGGCGGACGCATGTAGTCCGAGAAGATCAGGAACGTGCCGCCGAACGGAATGAGCCCGCCGTGCAGCGCCATGCCGTTCATGATCGAGCCCATGCCGTGCTCGCGAATGCCGAAGTGCATGTACCGCTTGTCGTAGTCGCCCGGCTCGAAGTTCTTCCACGTCTTCACCGCCGTGCCGTTCGACGGCGTGAGGTCCGCCGAGCCGCCCATGAGCTCCGGCATCACGCCGACGAGCGCGTTCAGCACCGTGTTCGACGCCGCGCGGCTCGCGACCGAGCCGTTCTCCGCCGTGAAGCTCGGGATGACCTTCTCCCAGTCGGCCGGCAGCTCGCCCTTGATCCGGCGGTCGAGCTCCTTCGCGTCCGCCGCATTCGCCTTCGCGTACGCCTCGTGCCGCGTGTTCCACTCGGCATGCGCCTTCGCGCCGCGGTCCTTCGTCTTCCTCCACTCGGCCAGCGCCTCGTCGGGGACGTAGAAGCTCTCCTCCGGCTTCGGCCAGCCGAGGTTCTTCTTGGTCGCGACGATCTCGTCGGCGCCGAGGGGCTCGCCGTGCGCCGCGGAGGTGTCCTGCTTCTTCGGGCTGCCGAACCCGATGTGCGTGCGCGTGACGACGAGCGTGGGCTTCGACGTCTCGGCCTTCGCCTCCGCGATCACCTGCGCGATGGCATCCAGGTCGTTCACGTCGGCGATGTGCAGCACCTGCCAGCCGTAGCCCTTGAAGCGCAGCGCGGTGTCGTCGGTGAAGGTGAGCTCCGTGCTGCCGTCGATCGTGATGCGGTTGTCGTCCCAGAAGCCGATCAGCTTGCCGAGCTGGAAGTGTCCCGCGAACGACGCGGCTTCATGCGACACGCCTTCCATGAGGTCGCCGTCGCTGCAGATGAAGAACGTGTGGTGGTCGACGATCGCGTGCCCGTCCTTGTTGAACGTGGCCGCGAGGTGCGCCTCGGCCACCGCCATGCCGACGGAGTTGCCCACGCCCTGGCCGAGTGGGCCGGTGGTCGTCTCGACGCCGGGCGCATGACCGTACTCGGGATGGCCGGGCGTCCTGCTGCCCCACTGCCGGAAGTTCTTCAGGTCGTCGAGCGTGAGCCCGTAGCCGCTGAGGTAGAGCGCGCTGTAGAGGAGCATCGACGCGTGGCCGCACGAGAGGACGAAGCGGTCGCGGTCGGGCCAGTGCGGGTCGGCGGGGTCGTGCTTCATGTGCCGCGTGAACAACGCGTACGCGAGCGGTGCGAGGGCCATCGGCGTGCCGGGATGGCCGGAGTTGGCTTTCTGAACGCCGTCCATGGAGAGGGTGCGGACGGTGTCGATGCAGAGCTTGTCGAGGGCGGAGGTAGGCATCCGCGAAAGATAGCATTTGTCGGCCCCGAGTCACCCCGAGCGAAGCCAGTTGTCACCCCGAGCGAAGCCAGTTGTCACCCCGAGCGAAGCGAGGGGCATGCACCTGCCTCGGTAGGTGCGACGGCAGTAGCGGTCGGCAGAACGGCAGAGGCAGAGGACGTACAGGCCCCTCGCTCCGCTCGGGGCGACAAGCTGCCGTCTGCTACTGCCGTCGCCCTGCTCGTATC
>JBDSTA010000230.1:0-3782 GCA_039928475.1 Gemmatimonadaceae bacterium
ACCTTGAGCCCCGCGAGCCGCTTGAACTTGTCGCGCAGCGTGAGCATGTCGAGCAGGCCCTGGGTGGGATGCTCATGTGTGCCGTCGCCCGCGTTGATGACGTTGGACTCGATGCGCTCCGCGAGGAAGCGCGCCGCGCCGGAGGCGTGATGCCGGATGACGACCATGTCGATCCGCATCGCCTCGAGATTCCGCGCCGTGTCCACCAGGGTCTCGCCCTTGCTCACGCTCGAGCCGGATGAGGCGACGTTCACCGTGTCCGCCGAGAGGCGCTTCTGCGCGAACTCGAACGACACGCGCGTGCGCGTGGATGCCTCGAAGAACAGGTTGACGATCGTGGATCCGCGCAGCGTGGGCACCTTCTTGATGGCGCGCTCGCTGATCTCCTTGAACGGCTCCGCGGTGTCGAGGATGAGCTGGATCTGGCCAGCGGTGAGATCCTCGAGGCCCAGCAGGTCCTTGCCGAGCGGGCCGCCCTGCGTCACTCGCGCTCCGCGATGATCACGGCGTCGCGGTCGTCCAGCTCCTTCACGAGCACGTCCACGCGCTGGTTGGCGCCGACTTCCACCGTCTTGCCCACGACGTCGGGCTGGATGGGAAGCTCGCGGCCGCCGCGGTCGATCAGCACGGCCAGGGCGATGCGCTTCGGCCGGCCGAAGTCGGCCAGCTCGTCGAGCGCCGCGCGAATCGTGCGGCCGGTGTAGAGCACGTCGTCGACGATGACCACGTGCTTGCCGTCGATGCTCCACGGCAGGTCGGTGGGCCCGACGACCGGGCGCGGCCCCACGGTCTGGAGGTCGTCGCGATAGAGCGTGATGTCCAGCGCACCGCTCGGGACGTCTGCCTTCTCGCGATCGGCGATGGAGGATACGATGCGCGCCGCGAGTTGTACGCCGCGGCGCTGGATTCCCACGATGATGAGGTCGTCGGTGCCATCATTGAGCTCGACGATCTCATCAGCCATTCGACGCAGCGTGCGGTCCATTGCGCGTGCATCGAGTACGGTAGACTGACGATCGGCCATGGCGAGAATATGGGCGCGCGACGCTCAAAACAGAAGTCAGGACGCCGCCTTCGCCGGCGTGCCGTGAGATGCGTCACTGAGTTTGTCCCGGGCCGCGGCCGATCATTCACGCGACGCCGCACGCGACTCGAAGCCGGGAATGTGCGTCGGACATCGTCCCGTTCACGGATTGCCACGCATGCCGCTGCTGATTTCCGGTGCCGACCGCTGTGCCCTGGAGCCGGGCACCCATACGATCGGCGGCCGAGGGGCCGACGCGCTGCTCCTGTCGGCGCTGGAGTGGCAGCCGGCCGTCGCCGCCATCATCGTCCCGCGCCCCGGCGAGGGGCCCACGCTCATTCGTCGTACCACGGCGTCCGTGATCGTCCGGCTCGACGGAAATCCCCTCGGCATCGCGCCGGCGGAGCTCGCGGATGGGGCGACCATCGAGTTCGCGGACTGCCACCTCACCTTCGATGCCGACATCACGGGGATATCGGCCATCCGCGCGACTGGCGCGACGACGGCGGAGCATGCGATCGGCGAGGACGCGAAGCTCGTCAGCGCCATCGGCGCGCGGGTCGTGCACACGCAGACCGGCCAGGCCTTCGCGCTCACCGACCGTCGCGTGGTAATCGGGCGCGACGACTCGTGCGACGTCGTGCTCCACGGCAAGGGCCTCTCGCGCCGGCACGCGTCGATCAGCCCCTCGGCGAATGGGTACGTGCTGCGCGACCAGAGCGCGAACGGCACGAAGGTGAATGGCACCCTGCTCGCCGGCACGCGGCTGCTGGCGCATGGCGACGTCGTACAGCTCGTCGACGACGAGTTGCGGTTCGAGGTCGAAGGCATGGCGGCGGACGATGCGCTGGGCGCCAGGAACGACAGCGCGACGCAGATCCTCGACCTGTCGCGGATCGAGCGGATCACGCGCGGCGTCGGCCCTGGGCGGAGGATGTCGTGCAGCCTGGAGATCGTGAGCCGGCAGCACTACGGCACGATGTTCGAGCTGGACAAGCCGGTGTTCGCGCTCGGTCGCGGCGCGCACAACGACGTCGTGCTGCGCGACGACAGCGTGTCGCTCACGCACGCGACGCTGCTCCGGAAGGGCAACGTCTGGTACGTCCTCGATCTCGGTTCGGCGAACGGCACCTCGGTGGACGGCTCGCGCGTGTCGGGCGAGCGCGTGATCGTCACGGGGTCGCGACTGAAGGTGGCGGGCGTGGAGATGGTGTTTCGCTCGTACGCCGACGGCCTGGAGGATGCCGGGACGACGCCGGTACGGCGCGGGTTCTGGCGGTGGGTGAAGGGTCACTTCGCCGCGTGAAAAAAGCCCCGCACAGCAATGCTGTCGCGGGGCTTTCTCATCACTGACGGATCGGGTGAGATTCGAACTCACGGTACGCTTTCACGTACACACACTTTCCAGGCGTGCGCCTTAAACCACTCGGCCACCGATCCTCATCAACAACCAGCGCGCTGGCGGCGCACAACCGCCGACCCAGCGCGCCTCGACTTCGACTCACGAACGGCCCTTCAATTCTGCGTTACTAACTTATCGTAAGTCGTTGTGGAATTGCACCCTCTCGCGGAAGCGGCGTTGGCTCAGGCCGGACTCCGCCAGCGGACTCGCAGCGGGTGCCGTCAGAACGTGCGATCGATCAAGCCTCCCACCGGCGGAGTCGGGTCTGCGGTGCGAGCGCCGCCCTTCACATCCCCCGCCTTGGCGTCGGTCACGGTCCGCTCGGGCAGCGACTCGATGGCGAGGGGATCGACGGCGAGGGGCTCGAGCTTTGGTGTTCCCGCTGGCTTGTCCATGTCATCCTCACAAGAAGGGCACGCGCGGCGCGTGGTGCGGCCACGTACGAGAAAGACTATGGCCAGGACGAACGGCGCGCCACGAGGGTGAGCAGCAGGACCGCGAGCCGGAACTCCCAAATGAAAAGACGGCCACCGGGATCCGGAGGCCGTCTTGCCAGTCGCTCGCGATGAATAACGGACAGGGTGAGATTCGAACTCACGATACCCTTGCGGGTACGCCGGTTTTCGAGACCGGTGCTTTCAACCACTCAGCCACCTGTCCGGGGACAGCCGAGAAATTTACCCGGACGTGCCGGGCGTGTCAACGAATTCACCACCGCGGCGTGAACTGAAGAAACTGCGCAGCAGCAAGCCCGTCTCGGACGCGAGCACGCCTCCGCTGACTTCGGGCCGGTGGTTGAGCCGTGGATGGCGGAGCACGTCGCCGACGGAACCCGCCATGCCCGCCTTGTCGTCCCACGCCCCGAACACCACGCGATCGATCCGCGCGAGGACCAGGGCGCCCGCGCACATCGCGCACGGCTCGAGGGTGACGTAGAGCGTGCAGCCGGACAGCCGCCACGAGCCGAGCGCCGCGCTCGCCTGCCTCAGCACGAGCGTTTCCGCGTGTGCGGTGGGATCCTGGTCACGCATGGTGCGATTGCTCCCGCGCGCGATGACGTCGTCGTCGTGAATGACGACGGCGCCCACGGGCACCTCGCCGGCGTCCGCAGCGAGCTGCGCCTCGCCAATGGCGAGGCGCATCCACTGCTCGTCTGCCGCGCTCCGAAGGGCCATGCTCAACCCTTCTCGAACACCATCTGCCCGTTCTCACCGAGCTTCACGAGAATCCGGTCGCCCTCCTGGAATTCGCCCTCCAGGAGCTTCATCGCGAGCGGATTCTGGATCATGCGCTGGATGGCTCGCTTGAGCGGCCGCGCGCCGAACGCCGGGTCATAGCCCTCCTCGGACAGCTTCT
>JBDSTA010000231.1:0-10970 GCA_039928475.1 Gemmatimonadaceae bacterium
GCCGGATGCGCGCTCGACACGCTCCACGTTCGCGAGCGACGCCTGGATCACGTCGCGCGCGCGGGTGAGCACGGAGAGCGCGTCGGAGATCCCCGCGCGCGCGGTTTCCGTGAGCGTGCGCACCTCCGCCTCGAGCGACCCCGCGTCCGTCGCCGTCGCATCGAGGACGGCCGATGCATCGCGCACGTCGGACAGCACCGCGCGCGTCGCATCGAGTCCGGCGCGCTGTTGCTCCGCGGCACGCGTGACGTCGAGCATCGTGCCACTCATGCGTGTAGTCGACGCCGCAGCGGCGTCGGACGCCGCCGTGAGGGCCTGCGCGGAACCCGCGACGCCATGCGCCTCCTCCTGGATCTCGCGCACGAGCGTGGACAGGCGATGCGACGTATCCGCGAGCGCCTGCGCGAGGACGTGATACTCCTCGTCGAGCCCCACCGCATCGGCATGCTGCTGCAGGTTGCCTTCGCCGAGCTGGCGCGCCGCGGCGGCCAGCGCGTCGAGCGGAAGCGTGACGGCGCGGACCGTGAAGTACCCCATGCCCAGCGCGGCGACCAGCCCGGATCCGAGCAGCAGCGTGACGAGCCACAGCTGCCGTGAGACGACGGTGTTCGCCCGCGTGATCATCGCGTTTGCGCGCTCGTCCTCCTCACCGATCACCTCGCTCGACTCGAAGAACAGCGAGTCGACCAGCGCGGATGAGCGGTCGGTCTGCGATGCCGCGCCCCCGGGGTCACCGACGTCGAGGTAGGCGCGGGCGATCGCGAGGCGCGTCCCCGCACGGCCCTGCAACGCGGCGATCTGCGCGAGGTGGGTGCGCTGGTCGTCCGTCATCGCGTCGCCCACGCTGAGCATGGTGCGAAGGCTGTCGGCGAGCGCGCTCGCACTGTCCATCCGCGCGACGTACTTGCTACCGCCGCGCAGCAGGTCGTTCTGCGCGAGGACGACGTAGCGCCTGCTCGCTTCCTGGCTCGCGGAGAGCTGGTTCTTCACGGCGATCACCCGCCGCGTGCTCGCCTGGAGATCACGGTGCGCATTGCGCAGGGCGACGGTCCCGTACGCGCCAGCGAGGAAGAGCAGTGCGATCACCGAGCCGAAGCCGATGAGGATCCGGCCGCGGATGGTCCTTCGCCGTGTGCCCGGCGGCATGGACGCGCCGGTCATTGCGCGGCCTCCGCGACGAGCACCGACTTGTTGGCCGGATTGCGGTTACTGTCGAAGCTGATCGAGCCGGTCGCCCCGGCATACGCGGCGCGCGCGCGGCCCACGCCGGCGATCCAGTCGCGCATGCGGTGGCGATCGCCGTGCTCCGCGAGCGCCGCCTGGCCGATGAGCATGGCGGCGTCGTAGCCGAGCGCAGCCCACCGGTCCGCGGCGCGCCCCGTCCGCTGGCGGAAGGCCGTGGCGAAGCGCGCGGCCGCGGGCGATGACGAAGGCCAGTAGAGTTGCACGAAGCGCATTCCCTTGAGGTCGCGCGCGGCTGCGGTATCGCCCATCTCCGGCGGATTCGTGCCGATGACCGCTGGCATCGCGCCCGCGGCCTGCATCGCGCGCAGGAAGGGGCGCTCCTCCGTCGTGTTGCCCGCGATCATCGCGCCCGGGGTTCGCATCTTCGCGATGCGGCGCGCGTACGCATCGAACTCGGTGATGTCCTCCGTGAACGGATCGCGCTCCGACACCGCGCCGCCGCGCGTCGCGAGCTCCTCATCGAATGCCCGGAGCAATCCCGTCCCGGATGGATCGTTGCGATAGAGCACCGCGACGCGCTTCACGCCGAGCGAATCGGCGAAGTAGCGCGCCGCGGCGCGCGCCTGCTCCACGGTCGTCGGGCAGACGCGGAACACCCACTCGGAGGCGAGCGTCACCTCGGGCGCGCCGGCCGTCGGCGAAACGGCGACGATGGCGTGCTCGCCGCCATTCTCGCGATCTGCGTAGATGGCGGCGGCCGTGATCGTGGCCGCGCTCTCCGTATGGCCCACCACGCCAACGACCGATGGATCGTCTCGAAAGGCCACCGCGATTGCCACTACGGATCTCGCCCCTGCCGGCGCGCGACGCATCGCGAGCACCGGTCCGCCCTTCGCGCTCGCGTTCAGTTCGGCGAGCGCCATCTCGACACCCTCGAACACATTCACGTAGCGCGCCGTGTTCGTGAGCCCGACGGCGACGCCGACGTACAGCGTGTCGCCGCCCCCCGCACGGCCGGCGCGATGGTCACCGCCGCATGCTGCGAGGAGCGCCAGCGCGAGCAGGGCGGATGGAAGCCGGGGCGTGCTGAACATTTGTCTTCCGACCGAACAATGGACGGGGCAGGCAGCAGCTTCGCTGGGAAGTGTTGTCGGCTCGGGCAATATCGGAAGGTACGAGGGTGGATTGCTCTGGCGGCGTCTGGGCGAGCGCGCAAACGGTGTCGGTCGGCGGTGCCCCTGTCAACTGCCGATGTCCGCTTCTAGAGCGCACGGTGACGCCCCGCTACCTTTCTCCCCCTATGACAATGCGAGACAAGCTGGCCATACTCGAGCGTCGTGCCGAGGAAGCCGAGCAGGGCGGTGGCGCCAAGCGACTCAAGGCGCAGCACGAGAAGGGCAAGCTCTCGGCGCGCGAGCGTCTCGACCTCCTGCTCGACGACGGCAGCTTCGTCGAGCTCGATCGCTTCGTCGTCCACCGCTCGCATGACTTCGGGCTCGAGGAGCAGCGCATCTACGGTGACGGCGTCGTCACGGGCTACGGTCGCATCGAGGGCCGGCTCGTGTACGTCTTCTCGCAGGACTTCACCGTCTTCGGCGGTTCGCTCAGCGAGGCGTTCGCGGAGAAGATCTGCAAGATCATGGACCTCGCCGTCCGGAACGGCGCACCCGTCATCGGCCTCAATGATTCCGGTGGCGCGCGCATCCAGGAAGGCGTCGTCTCCCTCGGGGGATATGCCGAGATCTTCCTTCGCAATACGCTGGCATCGGGCGTGGTGCCGCAGATCAGCGCGATCCTCGGACCGTGTGCGGGCGGTGCCGTGTACTCGCCGGCCATCTCGGACTTCACGTACATGGTGCGCAAGACGAGCTACATGTTCGTCACGGGCCCGAACGTCGTGAAGACGGTCACGCATGAGGACGTGACGATGGAGGAGCTCGGCGGTGCGGACACTCATACCGCGAAGAGCGGCGTGGCGCACTTCGCGCACGACTCCGAGCCCGCGTCGCTCCAGGCCATCCGCGAGCTGATGCGGTACATCCCGTCGAACAACGTGGATGATCCGCCGCGCGGCGCCGGCACAGACCCGCGCGACCGCCGCGACGAGGCGCTGCTCGACGTCGTACCGGATCACCCCAACAAGCCGTACGACATGCACGACGTGATCCGTCGCATCGTGGACGACGGCACGTTCTACGAGGTGCACCGCGAATACGCCGGCAACATCCTGTGTGGCTTCGCGCACCTTGGTGGGTTCAGCGTGGGCATCGTCGCGAACCAGCCCGCGGTGCTCGCCGGCGTGCTGGACATCGATGCGTCGGTGAAGGCCGCGCGCTTCATCCGGTTCTGCGATGCGTTCAACATTCCCATCGTGACACTCGAGGACGTGCCGGGCTTCCTGCCCGGCGTGACGCAGGAGCATCACGGCATCATTCGCCACGGCGCGAAGTTGCTGTATGCGTACTGCGAGGCCACGGTGCCGAAGCTCACGGTCATCACGCGGAAGGCGTACGGGGGTGCCTACGACGTCATGAGCTCGAAGCACATCCGCGGCGACCTCAACCTTGCATGGCCCACGGCAGAGATCGCCGTGATGGGCCCCAAGGGGGCCGTGGAAATCCTGTTCCGCAAGGACATCGCGGAGAGCAGCGACCCCGCGGCCGCGACGGACGAGAAGATGAACGAGTACCGCGAGAAGTTCGCGCACCCGTACGTTGCCGCAGGCCGCGGCTACCTCGACGACATCATCGATCCTCGCGACACGCGGCCGCGCCTCATCGACGCGCTCGAGACGCTTCGCACGAAGCGCGATCGCAACCCGCCCAGGAAGCACGGGAACATCCCACTATGATGAGCGCGGCGAGTCGAGGAATCTGCACCTAGATGTTCACCAAGATCCTGGTCGCCAACCGCGGCGAGATCGCGCTCCGCATCATTCGCGCTAGCCGCGAGCTTGGCGTGAAGACCGTCGCCGTGTACTCCGAGGCCGACGCCCGCGCGCCGCACGTCCGTGAAGCCGACGAAGCCGTGCTGCTCGGCCCCGCGCCATCCACCGAGTCGTACCTCAAGGGCGATGCGATCATCGCCGCCGCGCTGCGCACGGGCGCGGAGGCGATCCATCCCGGTTACGGCTTCCTCTCCGAGCGCGAGTGGTTCGCGCGCGCCGTGCGCGACGCAGGGCTCGTGTGGATCGGCCCGCCCGCCGAGGCCATCGCGGCGATGGGCAGCAAGACGGCCGCGCGCCAGCTCGCCATCTCGGCGGGCACACCGGTGGTGCCTGGCACCACGACCGCACTGAAGGACGCAGACGAAGCCGCGGCGACCGCCGAGCAGTTCGGATATCCCGTGCTGCTGAAGGCTGCCGCTGGCGGCGGCGGCAAGGGCATGCGCGTCGTCCATGCACGCGAGGAGATCGCGGGCGCGCTCGCCTCCGCGCAACGCGAGGCGAAGAATGCCTTCGGGGACGACGCCGTCTACGTCGAGAAGTACATCGTTGGGCCGCGCCACGTGGAGATCCAGGTGCTCGGCGACCAGCACGGCACCATGCTCCACCTCGGTGAGCGCGAGTGCTCCGTGCAGCGACGCCACCAGAAGATGATCGAGGAGGCACCGAGCGTCGCCGTGAGCCCGGAGCTGCGGGCGCGCATGGGCGCGGCCGCGGTGGCCGCTGCGAAGGCGGCCGGCTACGTGAACGCGGGAACGTGCGAGTTCCTGCTCGATGCGAAGGGCGAGTTCTACTTCCTCGAGATGAATACGCGCATCCAGGTGGAGCACCCGGTGACAGAGCTCGTCACGGGCATCGACCTGGTGCAGTGGCAGCTGCGCATCGCGGCCGGCGAGAAGTTGCCGTTCACTCAGGAGGAGCTCGCGCCGCGCGGCTGGGCGATCGAGTGCCGCATCACGAGCGAGGATCCGGCGAACAGCTTCCTGCCTTCCACCGGCAAGGTGCAGTACCTCCACGTGCCGAGCGGCCCGGGCGTTCGATGGGACGGCGGCATCGAGACGGGAAGCGAGATCTCGCTGTATTACGATCCGATGCTCGCGAAGTTGATCGTGTGGGCCCCGACGCGTGCCGATGCGATCGCACGCATGCACCGCGCGCTGCTCGAGCTCACGATCGAGGGTGTGGACACATCGCGTGATTTTCACCTGCGCGTGATGGAGGACGACGATTTCCGCGCTGGCGCCATCGAGATCCAGTGGCTCGAGCGAAAGCTCGAGGCCCTCACGCATGTCGCTCCGCCCGGGGAGAGCGAGATTCGCGCGGCCATCGCCGCCGTGCTCCTGACCGAGCGTGAACGCTCGGCGCCGCATCGAGCCGCCGCGCAGGCAACGGCGGGGGCAGCCGCCCAGCAGTCCGACGGCTGGCTGCGAGCGGCCAGGCTCGAGGGCTTGCGTTGACCAGCGAAGTCGCGCGCGTCGAGATCACGGGGATCGCCGCCGGTGGCGACGGCGTCGGGCGTACCGGGGGGATGGTCGTGTTCACGCCACGCACGGCGATCGGGGACCTCGCCGACGTACGCCTCGCACGCTCGAAGCGCTTCGCACGCGGCCGGCTCGAAGGACTCGAGATCGCGTCTCCCGATCGTGTGGAGCCCAGCTGCCGGCACTACGTCGCGGACCGGTGTGGCGGCTGCCAGGTGCAGCACATCTCCTACGACGCGCAGCTTCGCGCGAAGGGCGTGATCATCGGTGACGCGCTGCGGCGCATCGGACATCGCGACGTCGACGCGGTCGAGGTGGAGCCGAGCGACGCAGCGTGGCGCTATCGCCGCAAGCTCACGCTGCACCTCCGCCGAACCGGCTCGCACTGGATCGCGGGCCTGCATCCCCACGACGATCCCGTTGCGGTATTCGACCTCGTGGAGTGCCCGATCACGGAGGACCGTGTACTGGCCGAGTGGTCGTCGCTCCGCGGCGCCTTCGACCACCTGCCGCGTGAACGCGAGTTGCGCGTCTCCGTGCGCCTGCTTGCCGCGGGAGCGGCGGTCGTCGTCGAGGGCGGCGGCGCGTGGCCAACGCACCAGCAATTCTTCGACGCCGTGCCGTCGATGGCCGAGCTGTGGTGGCGTCCGGAACGCGGGCGCATGCGTCGCCTCGCGACGCGCGCGCTGGAGTCGGAGAGCGGTGCCTCGTTCGTGCAGATCAATGCGCGCGTGGCGGCGCGCCTGAAGACGCACGTCGTCGAGCGCGTGCGCGCGTACGCGCCACGGCGCGTGGTCGATGCGTACGCGGGTGCGGGTGATACCGCGCTTGCCATCGCGGCATCGGGCTCCATCGTGGCGGCCATCGAGCTCGACGCCGAAGCAGTCGCGCGCTTCGCGGGCCAGCTGCGCGCGCCGTCGTCGGCCATCGTCGGCAAGGTGGAAGATCATCTCGCGCGCGCGCTGCCCGCCGACGTCGTGCTGCTCAACCCGCCGCGTGGCGGTGTCGATGCCGCCGTTACTGCGGCCCTCCAGGACGTACGCTTCGCGCCTCGCGCGATCATCTACGTGAGCTGTGACCCGGCCACGCTCGCACGGGACGTCGCGCGCATGCCGCGCTACCGCCTGGCGAGCGTGCGCGCCTATGACATGTTCCCCCAGACCGCGCACGTGGAGACCGTGTGCGAGCTGGTCCCGGAGGCAGCATGAAGTACGTCGTGAAGGTGGGTACCAGGGACATCGAGGTCGTGCTCGACGGTGACAGCGTGACGGTGGATGGCGTCGCCTGGACCGCGCACGTCACGGATGTCGAGGGGACGCCCGTGCGCATGGTGACCATTGGTGACGAAGTGCATCGCGTCGTCGCGCGGCGCGGCGCAACGCGCGGCCGCTACACGCTGTGGCTCGACGGCTTCCGTCACGAGGTCGAGGCACTCGATGAGCGCACGCGCGCGATTCGCGAGTTGAGCGGTGCGTCGCAGGAAGCATCCGGACCGGCGCCCCTCATGGCGCCGATGCCCGGCATGATCGTTCGGGTCACCGTGGCCGTCGGGGACACCGTGGAGCCGGGGCAGGGACTCATCGTGATGGAAGCGATGAAGATGGAGAACGAGTTGCGCGCTGCATCCGCCGGCACCGTGAAGGCGATTCACGCCCGCGTCGGTTCCGCGGTGGACAAAGGGGCCCTTCTCCTGGAGCTGGAATGATGCGCATCGCTCAGTCCGTCGCCGCGCTCGCGTTTGCGATAAGCACCGCCGCTGGCGCACAGGGGAATCCGGACATCTGGCTCGCGCCGCTCTCCCGCGTGCGCGACTCGATCGTCGTCGGCCGCGCGGTGAACGTCACGAACCGCGCTGGCTATGACAACCAGCCGAGCTTCCTGCCGAACAGCCGGGGAATTCTCTACACGGTGATCGGCGCCGACGCGCGCGCGGACATCTGGCGCTATGACATCGCGTCGAGGCGCACGACGCAGGTGACGAACACGCCGGAGAGCGAATACTCGGCCGTCGTGATGCCCGGCGGACTGCGCATGAGCGTCATTCGTGTCGAACGCGATTCGACGCAGCGCCTGTGGAGCTTCGGCCTGGACGGCACGGATCCGCAGGTGCTGCTCACCGCGCTCAGGCCGGTCGGCTACCACGCATGGCTGACACCGACACGCCTCGCCACGTTCGTGCTCGGCTCACCCGCGACACTGCATGTGATCGAGAGCGACGGTTCCGAGGACATGATCCGCGCGCGCAACATCGGACGTGCCCTCCAGCGCGTGCCTGGCAAGGACGCATTCAGCTACACGCAGCGCGACAGCGCGCGCGGCTTCTGGATCATGACGCAGCCGACGAATGGCGAGTCGGAGACGGCGCTCGTGAAGGCGAGCAGTGACAACGAGTATCACGTGTGGACGCCCGACGGGCAGCTCCTCACCACGAGTGACGGCGTCCTCGTGCGCTGGAATCGCGCGCTCGATGCGTCGAGTGGATGGCTGCCCGTTGCGGACCTCAGGACGGCGGGCGTGAAGAACCTGAGCCGGCTCGCCGTGAGCCCCGACGGCAAGTGGCTGGCGTTCGTGGCGGAAAGCGCGCCGTGAAGGTGCTGGCCATGTCCGGCAGTCTTCGCGCACGTTCGTCGAACAGTGCGATCCTCCGGATCGCGAGCCGCATGGCGCCGGAGGGCATGGTCGTCGAGATCTTCGCCGGGCTCGATCGCCTGCCGTTCTTCAACCCGGACAATGATCGCGAGCTCGACGATCCCACGCTGCCCGCTACGGTGAAGCGGATGCGCGCCGCCCTCGCGTCGGCCGATGCGCTGGTCATCTCGAGCCCCGAGTACGCGCACGGTGTATCGGGGATGATGAAGAACGCGCTCGACTGGCTCGTGGGCGGACCGGAGATGGTGGAGAAGCGCGTCGCGGTGTTCAACACGTCGCCGCACGCGACGCACGCGCACTCGGCGCTGCTCGAGACGCTTCGCACGATGTCGGCGCACGTGGTGGATGAGGCGTGTGTCTCGATCGCCCTTCCGCGTGGCAGGAGCGATGACGATCTCGCCTCCGACGCGGCCGTCACTGCGCCGCTCGTCGCTGCTCTTGGAGCGCTGGGCTAGTCGCACTGGTTGTTGCCCCGGGCAAAGCGAGCGGCATGCAACTCCGGCTCAGCTAGCGCTTGCGTCCGGGCGCAATCGCGCCACGCCCGAACTTCTCGCGCACCGCATCCATCGCCTTCGAGACGCCGCGGTCCTTCTCCGTCTCGAGCCGCGACGCGCCCTCGCCGAAGAGCCCGAGCTGCTTCGTCGGCGGCGGCGTGAAGTTCGACAGCTTCACGCCGAGGAGGCGTGCCGGTACGCGACGCGCCGTGCGCAGCTTCGCGAGTAGCTCGCGTGCAACGGCGAAGATCGCGCGATCCGATTCGAGCGCCTCGTCCACCGTGCGATTGGCCTGCCGCGTGGTGAAGTCCTTGTCGCGAATTCGCACCGTGATGGTGCGCGCCTGGAGGCCATCACCGCGAAGGTCCGCTGCCGCGCGGCCGACGAGCTCCGTGAGCTCGCCTTCGAGCATCACGTCGTCGTTGATGTCGACAGGGAAGGTGTCGTCGCGACTGATGCTCTTGGCCGCATCGCGCTCGGACACCTCACTCTCGCTCACGCCGCGCACGCGCTCCGCGAGCCACTCCGCATCGCGTGGCCCCACGAGGCGCGCGAGTGCCGCAATGTCGAGCGCCAGCACGTCATCCACGCTTCGAAGCCCGCGCTCGGCCAGGCGCATCGTCGTCTTCGGCCCGATGCCGGGAATCTCCGCGAGCATGAGCTGTCGCATGAACGCCAGCTCGCCGCCCGGCTCGATGATCTTCACGCCGTTTGCGCCGTTCTCGGGACGCGGCTTCGCGCGCTCAGCGGCCAGCTTCGCGATGAGCTTGGACGTCCCGCCGCCGATCGAGACCGTCAGCTTCGTCTCGTCCACGACGGCGTCGCGGATGCGGTGCGCAATCGAGTCGAGGGACAGTCCGGGATAGATCGACTCGGTGCCCCCGAGGTCGACGTACCATTCGTCGATGCTGGCGGCCTGGACGACCGGCGCGTACTTGTCGAGCACAGCGCGAATCTCGCGGTGCTTCACGCGGCACGCCTTCCCGGGAACGGGGACGCACATGGCGTCGGGGCAGAGCCGCAACGCACGCGACATGGGCATCGCGGACCGGACGCCGAACTTGCGCGCCTCGTACGATGCCGAGCAGACGATGCCGCGCCCTTCCGCGGTTCCGCCCACGAGGAGGCAGGGTGCCTTTCCCGCGCCTTCAGGGTCCACCATGCGCGCCACGGCGACGAAGAACGCGTCGGCGTCGAGGAGCAGGATGCGGCGTGCGGGGATCGGGCTTTGTTCGGGCACGTCAGGAAGATAACGTATCAGTCCCGAAGCGCCCCGTTGACCATCCGTAACTCCTTGTCTATCTTACGATTCTGTCCAAAAACGCCTTCGATGGCGGCCAAAACCCGGGTTGCATTACGCACCAGTGAGGCGCAGTACATACGCTGTTCAGTCAAGGTCATGTTCAAGTCCTACACGGCGACACCGACCGATATCCAGCAGGACTGGTATATCGTCGATGCCGAGGGAATGGTCCTCGGGCGCCTCGCGACGGAGATCGCGCGCATCATCCGCGGCAAGCACAAGCCGATGTTCACCCCGCACATGGACACCGGGGATGGCGTCATCGTCATCAACGCCTCCAAGGTGCGCGTGACGGGTCGCAAGGCGGAGCAGAAGGAATACTTCCGCCACACCGGCTACATGGGTCACGAGCGCTTCACGCCCTTCGCCAGCATGCTGGCCAAGCACCCCGAGCGCATCATCGAGAAGGCCGTTTACGGCATGCTCCCCAAGACGGCCCTTGGCCGTCAGGTGCTCCGTGGCAAGCTCCGCGTATACGCCGGTGCCGAGCACCAGCACGTCGCGCAGCAGCCCAAGACGCTGACCTTCCCGAAAGCCGAGGCGAAGTAACCGATGTCAGATTCGCAGATCACGCACACGATCGGACGCCGAAAGGAAGCCGTCTGCCGCGTGTACATCAAAGCCGGAAGCGGCAAGTGGGACATCAACGGGCGCACGCTCGGCGATTACTTCCCGCGCCCCGCGCTCGTGACAGCCATCCAGCAGCCGTTCACCGCCACCGATAAGCTCGGCCAGTATGACGTCAAGGCGAACGTGAACGGCGGCGGCCAGACCGGCCAGGCCGGTGCGCTGCGGCTCGCCGTGGCGCGTGCGCTCGTCAAGATGGACGAGGGTCATCGTCGCAAGCTTCGCGACCTCGGTCTCCTCACGCGCGACGCACGTGCCGTCGAGCGCAAGAAGCCCGGCCGTCCGAA
>JBDSTA010000232.1:0-8055 GCA_039928475.1 Gemmatimonadaceae bacterium
TCGAATGCGTCGAGCGCGTAGTCCACGTCCGCCGCCGTGATGCACATCGGCGGCTTGATGCGCAGGACGTTGCCGTCGAGCCCACCCTTGCCGACGAGCACGGACATCTCGCGCAGCGCTTCCATGACGTCGAGCGTCTGCTGCCTGGCCGGCGCCTTGGTGCCACGGTCCGTAACGAATTCCATGCCGAGCATGAGCCCCTTGCCGCGCACGTCGCCGATCAGCGCGTGCGACGCCTGGAGCTTCTGGAGGCCCGACTTGAACCGCGCACCGAGCACGCGGCAGTTCTCCTGGAGGCCATCCTCGTCGATGATCTCGAGCACCGCGAGGCCCGCGGCCATAGACACCGGATTGTTCGCGTACGTATTGAAGTGGATGCGTTGCGCGAGCGACTTGGCGATCTCCATGCGCGTCGTCACCGCGCCGATGGGTGCGCCGTTGCCGAGTCCCTTCGCCATGGTCACGAAGTCCGGCACCACGTCCCAGTTCTGGAAGCCCCAGTAGTGATCGCCCGTGCGGCCAAAGCCCGTCTGCACCTCGTCCGCGATGCACAGCCCACCGTACTCGCGAACGATCGCGTAGACCTCCTTCAGGTAGTTCGGCGCACCGTACGTCACGCCGCCCACGCCCTGGATGGGCTCGGCGAGGAACGCCGCGATCTTGCCTGGCGTCGAATAGCGCACGAGTTCCCGGATGTCCGCTGCAGACATCGACGCGATCTCCTCGGGCGTCCCCTGGAACGGCGAGCGGTACGGATCGGGGTTCATCGCATGATGGACGTTGCCATCACCGCCCACGGGATACTTCCACGTGCTGTGCGACGTGAGCCCCATCGCACTCGGGCTGCCGCCGTGGTACGAGTTGCGAAGGGCGATGACGTCGCGGTTGCCCGTGTGGAGGCGAGCCATCTGGATGGCGAGGTCATTCGCCTCGCTGCCCGTGTTCGTGAAGTACGTCACGTCGAGGCCCTTGGGCATCTTCGACGCGAGCTTCTTCGCGAGCATCGGGAAGTTCGGGTGCAGGTAGATGGTCGTCGCATGCTGGAGCGTGCCGACCTGCTGCTGCACCTTGTCCACGAACTTCGGGTGACAATGCCCCACGCTCACCGTCACGATGCCGGCGAGCAAGTCGAGGTATCGTCGCCCCGTCTCGTCGTACATGTACTGCATGTGCCCTTCGACGATGAGGAGCGGCTCCTTGTAGATCGTGTACACCGCGGGATTGGTGTACTGCTTCCGCATCGCGATCAGCTCGTCCTTCGGTGGGCCGTCGTACGGGCGGGGCGTGTGATCCGTGGCTGGCAGCTCGAGCTGCGGGGCAATCGTGGTCATGGGAATGGAGTCAAAGTATGGTCAGGCAAAGACCCGGTCCTCAGTGCAGAGGGCGCGGCGATCGCGGACACCTGGCCGTCGTTAAAAACATGATCACCGCAGAGGACGCAGAGGTCGCGAGAGGAAACCAGTCAGCCATTGATTCAGCCTTTTCGCGGTTCTCTGCGCTCTCCGCGTCCTCTGCGGTTCATCGTTGTTCGCTCGTAAGGCATCACGGCCACCGCTGCGACCTCACGTCACCAGCTGAGACGACTCCGGCGCGGCATACCCCTCGACCACCTCCATCCCACCGGAATAACCATCGCCCTCCGGACGACGGATCTGCGACTGCAGCACGACGCGGTCGCGACGCGAGCCACGGAAGTCCTCGATCGTCTTCCACCCGCGCTCCGCGTTCCGCTCGAGGAACGCATCCAGGCCGCTATTGAGGCGCTTGATCACGTTCGGACCGATGGCGCTGTCCAGCATCGCCGACGTGCACACCTGCACCGTGCCCGCGCCGAGCAGGAAGTACGACAGCGCCTGCGAGAAGTCCGACACGCCGCCGATCGCCGAGAACGCGGCATCGGGGAACGCCTTCGTCATCTTCGCCATGTTGGCGAGGGACATCGGCAGGATGGCCGGGCCGCCGAGGCCGCCCGCTGACACCAGGCCGTCCACGTTGATCTCGAACTCCAGCGTCTCCGGATCGATCAGCGGCAGCGACGGGAACGTGTTCGACGACACGATCGCGTCCGCGCCGCCGCGGAAGCATGCCGCCGCTTCCTCCACGATGTCCTGCGTCGCCGGCGTGAGCTTCGTCCACACCGGGATCTTCGCCACTTCCTTCACCGCCTCGGTCACGGTGGAGCAGAGCACCATGTCCTTGCCGATGTTCGAGCCCATGTCCTTCCTGTCCATGTGAGGACAGGAGAAATTCAACTCCAGGCCGTCGGCGCCGGCATCCTGGCACCCTTCGGCGAGCGTCTGCCACGCGCGATGCTCCTTGTCGCTCCCCGAGCCCGCCATGATCGATGCGATCACCACCTTCGTCGGGTGCGCGTCCTTCAGCTTCCGGATCTTCGGCATCCACCAGTCGAGCGGCTTGTCGGAGATGAGCTCCCAGTTCCACGAGCCGTGCAGCGCGGAGCCCGCCGCCTTCTTCATCGAGACGCGATTGTCCTCGGGATTCGTGCGGAAGAACTTCGTCCGAGCGCCCACGACGTTCATCACGGGGTGAAGGCCGATCGTCTTCACGACCACGCCTCCCCAGCCCGCATCGAACGCGCGCATGCAATTCTGCTCCGACTCCGTCGGCGGCGCCGACGAGAGAAGGAAGGGATTCTCGAACTTGATGCCAGTGAACGTGACGGATCGGTCAGCCATGACGGTCGAGCCTCCTCAGCTCATCCAGTTGACGCCAGCTTCCTTGTTCCACTTCGTGGTCATCTTCTTGGCCTGCGTCCAGAACTCGATCGAGCCTTTTCCCGTGATGTCGCCGACGCCGAACTTCGAGTCGTTCCACCCACCGAACGAGAACGGCTCGCGCGGCACCGGCACGCCCACGTTCACGCCGACCATGCCCGCACTCGCGTGCTCCATCACGTACCGCGCCACGCCGCCGCTCTCCGTGAACACGCTCGCCGCGTTGCCGTAGGGCGACCTGTTCTCGATCGCCACCGCCTCGCTCACATCCTTCGCGCGCACGATCACGAGCACCGGCCCGAATACCTCCTCCTGCGCGATCTTCATGTCGGGCGTGACGTGATCGAGGATCGTTGGGCCGAGGTAGTAGCCGTCCTCGTGACCGGCGACCTTTGCGTTCCGCCCGTCCACGACGATCGTCGCTCCCGCCTTCTCCGCTTCATTGATGTAGGCGACGATGCGCTCCTTCGCCGCGGCCGAGATCACCGGGCCCACGTCCTTGCCCGGCACCATCTTCCTCGCGACTTCCGCCATGCGCGCGATGATGTGATCCGTGTCGCTCACGGCGACCATCACCGACGCCGCCATGCAGCGCTGGCCCGCGCACCCCGACATCGACGCGACGATGTTCGTCGCCGCCATCTCGCGATCCGCGTCCGGCATGACGATGAGGTGGTTCTTCGCGCCGCCGAGCGCCACGCAGCGCTTGAGGTTTCCCGTCGCGCGGCGGTACACCACCTGCGCGATCTTCGTCGAGCCGACGAAGCTCACGGCGGCGATGCCCGGATGGTCGCAGATGGCCTCGACGGCCTCGCGTCCCCCGTGCACCACCTGGAGCACGCCGTCCGGCAGGCCCGCTTCACTCAGCAGCTCCACGATGCGGCGCGCCGACAGCGGCACGAGCTCCGACGGCTTGAGGATCATGCAGTTGCCGAGTGCGATCGCGTTGGGGATCGACCAGTTCGGCACCATGTTCGGGAAGTTGAACGGCGTGATCGCGGCGACGACGCCGACGGGATAGCGCTCGACGCGACACTCCACGCCGCGGCTCACCTCGAGCACCTCGCCCGTGACGATCTGTGGCAGCGAGCACGCGAACTCCGTCAGCTCCGCCGACTTGAGCACCTCGGCGCGTGCCTCGCTCGCGATCTTGCCGTTCTCCTCGGTGACGAGGGCGGCGAGTTCGTCGATGTGCTTCTCGAGGAGCGCCTTGTACTTGTAGAGGACCTGGACGCGTTCCTTGATCGGCGTCGCGGACCAGGCGGGGAAGGCGGCGCGGGCCGCGACGACGGCGGCGTCTACGTCACGCTGCGAGGAGAGCGGCACGCGCGAGATGACCGCGCCGCTGCTGGGATCGTACACGTCCAGCTTCGGGGCATCCGGCGACACGAAAGCGCCGCCGATGCAGTTCTGCACTTCGGCGTATTTCATGGGCTAACATGTCGTGCGGTCCCAACGCGGGCAAGACGGAAATCCGCCTCGCCAGCCTACACTTCGCGGTGCGACTCCGGCGGCGTCTGCCTCGGTGCGCGGCCCGTCGTCTTCGCGCGCGCGCCCACGGACTGCACGAGCGCCGCGAGGCGGTGCCGCTCGAGGGGGAGCGTGAGGTCAGCGAGCACGGCGCGCTGAAGCGCTGGCAGCAGGGGCGCGGGCGGCATCGCTGCGGCGCGGTAGAGCAGGCGAGCTCCACCCGACGCAATGGGGATGCTCAGCAATTCGGCGCCGGCACTGCTCGCGAGCGATCGGTCCACGACGATCACCAGCGGTGGCATCGGCGCCGCAAGCTCGCGCGCCTCGGTGAGCGACGTCGTCACTGCCGGCCTGTGGCCGAGTCCGGCAAGTGTCTGGGCAAGGCCCTCGAGCAGGGCCACATCCGTCCCCACCAGCATCACGTACGTCATCGTGCGCAATTCCCCATCGTTTGCGACTGCATTCGCTGCTCCTGCGTGCGAGACCAGCACTCTCGTGGTAAAGCCATCTTCGCACCTTCAATGCCGCCGCCGTGCCGGTTCTAGAACCCCGGAAGCAGCGCCGGCAGGATCAGGGACTCCACTAACTGTAAACCGAAGTACGCCACGATCGGTGTGATGTCAATCATGCCGATGGTCGGGATGACGCGGCGAAGCGGGCGCAGCATCCATTCGGTCGCGGGGATGGTCCAGCGAGCCCAGACGCTGTAGGCAAGACGCGGAAACCACGAGCTGATCACGCGGATCATCACCGCGAGTCGCAGGAAGCTGAAGGTCCAGTGCAACAGGAGGACGACGATTCCGTACCCGCCGAGCGACGATGCGGCGATCGCCTGCGCGACGACGCCGACGAGGAGGTCGAACGCCGCGAGGATGAGCGCGGCGATGACGACGTATCCCACCAGCGCCCAGAGGGGCGTCTGCGAAGGATGGCCTCCCGCGCGCACGACCTGCTTCTCGACCCCCGCGAGGCGCGGATCCACAGTGTTCCGGAGGAAGCGCGCGACGCCGCCGAAGGGATTGATCCGTCGCGTGCGCACGGCCCAATCGGCGGCCGCGACCGTCGCGAGGGCAACGCCACCCGCGAGCAGGACAGTCCGCATGCCGGCGGCGATCGTGGCCAGCGCGCCGTAGACGACGTTCATTGCGATTGCGTGGGGGTGAGCGGGGAAGCTATCGGGGTGCGCATTTGAATTTACATTTGGGCCACCCTCACGACATGCCCATGCCCGCAAAGTCCGACGACCACCGCTACTGGCTCGTGAAGTCCGAGCCCGACACCTTCTCCTTCGACGACCTGCTCGCCCGCCCCGGCAAGACCACCGGGTGGGACGGCGTCCGAAACTACCAGGCGCGAAACCACATGCGCGACGGGATGAAGAAGGGAGACCTGGTCTTCTTCTATCACTCGAGCAGCGAGCCGCCCCAGATCGTTGGCATCGCGCAGGTGGCGCGCGAGGCGTACCCGGATCCGACCGCGCTCGACCCGAAGCACGATCACTACGATCCGAAGAGCAAGCCGGACGCGCCCACGTGGATGCAGGTGGACATCAAGGCGATGGAGAAGTTGAAGCGCCCCTTGCCGCTCGCCGAGCTCCGCACGGTGAAGGGGCTCGAGAAGATGGTGCTCCTCCAGAAAGGGTCGCGTCTCTCGGTTCAACCCGTGGCTCCGGACGAATTCGAGATCATCCGCAAGCTCGGCATGAAGTAGGGAATAATTGTAATTGGGGTCAGAGCTCACAGGGGTCAGAGCTCACAGGGGTCAGAGCTCCGCCGCCGAACAAGCCTCCTACCGCAGGAAGAGCCAGCCAGCACTCGAAAATCCAACGAATGCCACGACGCGTCGCACCCAGTGTTTCGGCAGGCGCTGCGCGCCGCGTGAGCCCACGTATCCACCCAGCGTGGCACAACCCGCCATCAGGATCGCCACCGGCCAATCCACGATGCCGCTCGCTGCGAACGAGACGGCCGCAACCGTGTTCATCCAGAAGCCGCCCCAATTCTTGAGGCCGTTCATGCGATGGATGTTCGTGAATCCCATGAAGCCGAGCGCCGCGAGCATCAGGATCCCGACGCCGGCGCCGAAGTAGCCTCCGTAAATCCCGATGAGGTATTGCCACGCGAGCAGCACCGGCGTCGGGCCGCGCCGCGTGAGCGCATCGTCGTCCACCGAATCGTGCTCGTGGGTGCGGATCCAGCCCACAAGCCTGGGCTGGAGCACGAACAGCACCGTCGCACCGAACACGAGCCACGGAACGACGAGGTCGAAGGTCGCGGCGGGCGTATGCAGGAGGAGCCACGCTCCGGTGCCGCCGCCGAGGAGGGAGGGAACGAAGAGCGCGACTGCCCATTTGCGCGCGCCGGCGAGCTCGTCGCGATATCCGAAGAAACTGCTCATCGCTCCCGGCACGAGCGCGACGGTACTGGTCGCGTTCGCGACGAGCGCGGGTATACCAGCAGCGATAAGCGACGGAAACGTGAGCAGCGTCCCTCCACCGGCGATGGCGTTGATGATGCCCGCACCGAACGCAGCCGCCGCGGCGATCGCGAGTGTGCCGCCATCGAGGGAGATGTGCGCTGTAAACATTTGCTTACACTCCAGTCTTGGCGGCCCGCCGGATACATTTCGTTCGCGGTCCGAGCGAAATCAGCAAATGCAACTCTGCTCGGCGGTCGCGCGAGTGTAAATCCAGGGAGACAGGCGACATGAGCAAGACGGAGTCGAATTCCACGGGTGCGGCCGAGGGCGGCGCGCTCGAGATCAAGGATACGCGCACCGGGAAGGGGTACAGCATCCCCATCATGACCCCGGCCACCGAAGGCGACACCGCCGTGCGCGCGATGGACCTGCGGCCCATCAAGGTCGACGACGGCGAGTTCGGCCTCATGACGTACGATCCCGCCTTCATGAACACGGCGTCGTGCAAGAGCGCCATCACCTTCATCGACGGCGACAAGGGCATCCTCCGCTATCGCGGCTACCCCATCGAGCAGCTCGCCGAGAAGGCCAGCTTCCTCGAGGTGGCGTGGCTCCTGCGCAACGGCGAGCTCCCCACGCAGCCGCAGTACGACGACTGGACGCATCAGATCACGTACCACACGTACGTGCACGAGAACATCAAGACGTTCCTCCAGGGCTTCCGCTACGACGCGCATCCGATGTCGATGCTCTGCAGCACCGTCGCGGCGATGTCGAGCTTCTACCCGAACGCCAAGAACATCCAGGACCCGGCCGAGCGCCACATCAGTATCGTGCGCCTGCTCGCCAAGCTCCCGACGCTCGCGGCGTTCTGCTTCCGCCACGTGAAGGGCCTGCCGTTCATCTATCCCGACAACGACCTCGGTTACGTCGAGAACTTCCTCTCGATGGTCGCTCGGATGACGGAGCCCAAGTACGAGGGCAACCCGATCTTCGTGAAGGCGCTCGAGGTGCTGTTCATCCTCCACGCCGACCACGAGCAGAACTGCTCGACGAACGCCGTCCGCGCCGTGGGCAGCTCGCACGTCGATCCGTTCTCGGCGGTCGCCGCCGGCATCGCCGCGCTCTACGGCCCGCTGCACGGCGGCGCCAACGAGCAGGTGCTGCACATGATCAAGGAGATCGGCGACGTGAAGAACGTCCCCGCGTTCATCGAGGGCGTGAAGGGCGGCAAGGGCAACAAGCTGATGGGCTTCGGCCACCGTGTGTACAAGAGCTACGATCCGCGCGCGCGCATCGTGAAGAAGCTCGCCGACGAGGTGTTCAAGGTCGTCGGTGTCGACAAGGATCTCGAGATCGCGCTGGAGCTCGAGCGCATCGCGCTCTCCGACGACTACTTCGTGTCGCGCAAGCTGTACCCGAACGTCGACTT
>JBDSTA010000233.1:0-12431 GCA_039928475.1 Gemmatimonadaceae bacterium
CGACGATCGGCGCCGTGGTCGCGCCGCCGGTGATCGTGTGGGTGGCGCTCAATTATGGATGGCGCTACGCGTTCTTCATCGGCGCGGGGCTGTCGATCATCCTGATGATCCTGTGGTACAAGTTCTACGAGTCGCCACTGCGTCATCCCAACCTGTCCGATGAGGAGCGCAACTATATCCTCTCCGACCAGCCTGCGATCGACGCGACGGCGACGGTGACGCGTCGGCCGTGGCTGGAGCTCTTCAGGCATCGCCAGGTGTGGGCGGTGATCGCGGCGCGCTTCTTCAGCGACCCGATCTGGTGGTTCCTGATCGCGTGGCTGCCGAACTACCTGAAGGGCGAGCGCGGCTTCACGCTCGCGCTGATCGGATTGCTGGCGTGGGTGCCATTCCTGTTCGCGGACATCGGGAACCTCGCCGGCGGCGCGATCAGCAGCGTGCTCATTCGTCGTGGCTGGTCGGTGGACGGCGCGCGGAAGGCGGTGCTCGCTGTCAGTGCGCTTATGGTGCCGCTCGGTGTGCTCGGCGTCGTGACCGCGAGCTCGAACGCGATGGTGATCGCGTCGATCAGCCTGATCGCGTTCGCGTTCCAGAGCTGGATCGTGAACATCCACACGATTCCGTCGGACTGCTTCCCGAAGCAGGACGTGGGCTCGGTGTTCGGGATTGGCGGGACGTCGGCCGGCATCGCGAGCATGCTGTTCACGTTGCTGGTCGGTTACGTAGTCGACCGATGGTCCTACACCCCAGTATTCATCATGGTCGGTGTGATGGGGCCGCTCGCTGGATTGTTGTTCTTTGCGATCATGCGTCGCATCGAGCGGGTGCCGGAACTGGTCTGACGGTTGGGACAGCCGGACAGCCGGACAGTCGGGGCGTCGGGAAGTCGGGAAGTCGGGAAGTCGGGAATTGTTCGCGCCATTTCATTCACCCTGCTTTGACTGTCCCGACTGTCGGACTGTCAGGCTGTCAGACTTCGGAATGCAACCTACCTTCCGCTGGTTCGGCCCAACCGATCCCATTCCGCTCAGGCACATCCGCCAGATCCCTGGCGTGACTGGCGTAGTGAGCGCGCTGTACGACGTGCCCGTGGGCGACGCGTGGCCGAAGGACAAGCTCGCCGAGCTCGCCGAGTCCATCGACAGGGCCGACCTCGAGCTCGCAGTGATCGAGAGCATTCCCGTGCATGAGGACATCAAGCTCGGTCGTCCCACACGCGACCGGTTGCTCGATCAATACGCCGAGAGCGTGCAGCACATGGGCGAGCTCGGGATTGCCGTGCTGTGCTACAACTTCATGCCCATCTTCGACTGGACGCGCACCGACCTCGCAGCCGTGCAGGACGATGGGTCGACGGCGCTTCTATATGATGACAACGCGCTGTCGAAGATCGACCTCTCGCGCGGCACGGGCGACCTGCCCGGCTGGGCGACGGCGTACGACGCCGCGACCTTGCAGGCGCTGCTCGATGCCTACGGGAAGGTGGACGAGGAGCGTCTCTGGGAGAACCTCGCGTACTTCCTCGAGCGCGTCGTGCCGGTGGCCGAGAGCGCCGGCGTGAAGATGGCGATCCATCCGGACGATCCACCCTGGTCGATCTTCGGCCTGCCGCGCATCGTGACGAACGGCCCGAACCTCGAGCGCCTCACGCGCATCGTGGACACGCCCGCGAACGGCGTCACCTTCTGCACCGGCTCGCTCGGCGCCGAACCCGCGAATGACCTGCCGGCGATGGTGCGCTCGCTCGGCGAACGCGGGCGCATTCACTTCATGCACTGTCGCAACGTGAAGTGGGACGGGCCGAAGCAGTTCCACGAGGCGCCGCATCCATCGCAGCTCGGGAACGTGGACTTCCATGCCGTGCTCGCGGCGTTGCGCGACACTGGCTTCGATGGTCCCATGCGGCCGGATCACGGGCGCATGATCTGGGGAGAGACTGGCCGGCCGGGCTACGGCCTCTACGACCGCGCGCTCGGCATCACTTACCTGCAGGGACTGTGGGAGGGGCTCGCTTGATCGCAAGGTTGTCACCCCAGGCGCAGCGAGGGGCATGCACCTTCGCGGTTGTCGTGCTGGCCTCCGCCTGCGCCTCCGTACCGCGCTCAAGCGGCGACGTCGCCGTACCTCGCACGATACTTCTTCGCGGCGAGAACCTCGCCGAGTCGAAGCGGATGATCCAGCGCGGCGATGCGAGTCTCCGCGCGTCGCTCGATGCACTGCTCGACAGCGCGAACTCCGCGCTGAAGGCGCGACCGCTCAGCGTGATGCAGAAGGGGCACGTGCCGCCGAGCGGGAGCAAGCACGATTTCATGAGCATGGCGCCGTACTGGTGGCCCGATACGACGAAGCCAGGCGGCATGCCGTTCATCAGGCGCGACGGCGAGATGTATCCCGACAGCCGCGTCGACCATGACGGGATTCGTCTCCAGCAAACCATCGCGCGCGCGGAGGCGCTCGCACTCGCGCACTACTTCACCGGCGACGCGAGGTACTCCGAGGGCGCCGCGCGCCTGCTGCGCGTGTTCTTCGTCGACACCGCGACGCGCATGAACCCGAACCTCGAGTACGCGCAGGCTGTGCTCGGCGTCAACAGCGGTCGCGGCATCGGCATCATCGACACGCGTTCGATGCCGCAACTCGTCGATGCGTTGCGGCTACTCGAGGGCGCACCGGGTTGGACGAGCGCGGACAAGGCGGCGATGACCGCGTGGTGCGCCAGCTACCTCCACTGGATGTTCGTGAGCAAGAATGGCGGCGAGGAACGCGCGGCCACGAATAACCACGGCACGTTCTACGACGAGCAGGTCGTAGCGCTCGCGCTGTTCGTCGGCGACACGGACGCCGTGCGACGCACCATCGATGGCAGCAAGCGGCGCATCGAGCGTCAGATCAAGGACGACGGGACTCAGCCGCAGGAGCTCGAGCGCACGCGCCCGTTGCACTACAGCGTGTTCAACCTCGACGCCTTCACGATGCTCGCCGAGATGGCGCGTCACATCAATGTCGACCTCTGGCGATTCAGCGCGGAGTCGGGAGGCAGTCTCGCGAAGGCGCTCGCGTACGTGGCACCGTATGCGAACCCGGCAATGCCGTTCCCGAAGGAGGAGATCTCGCCCGAGGGCAACGAGGTGTTCTTCGCGCCGATGCAGCGCGCCGCCGCACAGCTCGGCGATGCGCGCTTCTCGCACGCGCTCGACTACGTGCCCGTGCGCGTGCGACAGCGCGAGTTCGAGACGCTCGCCTTTCCGCGCAACGCCTCGGATGTCTACGAGGACGCGCTCAGGCGCGCAGCTGCGCAGGTGCGTCGCACGGCGATCTCGCTCGATTCCGCGCAGGGCTATCCGCGCATCACGAAGCCGGATGGCAACTTCACGCAGGTCGGCGCGAGCGCCTGGACGAGTGGCTTCTTCGCCGGCACGCTGTGGTATCTCTTCCAGGGCGATCGCACCCTCGAATGGCGACAGCTCGCCGAGCGGTGGCAGGCGGGGCTCGAGGGCAACAAGCGTCTCACGAACACGCATGACCTCGGGTTCATGCTCTTCGACAGCTTCGGTCACGGCTACCTGCTCACCGGCGAGCCGCATTATCGCGACGTCGTGATGGAGGCGAGCCGTTCACTCGCCACGCGCTTCAATCCGGCAGTGGGCGCGACCAAGTCGTGGAACACCGAGAACGTCACCGACGCGCGGAAGACGTGGAAGTTTCCCGTCATCGTCGACAACCTCATGAACCTGGAGATGTTGTTCTGGGCGGGGACGCATGGCGGCGACACCGCGTGGGCCCGCATGGCGAGGCAGCACGCGCTCACTTCCGCGCGCGCACATGTGCGTGCGGACGGCAGCACGGCACACGTCGCGCTCTTCGACCCGGCAACGGGCGCGCTCGAGAAGACGGTGACGTGGCAGGGCTACGCCGATACGTCCGCGTGGTCGCGCGGACAGGCGTGGGCGATCCACGGCCTCACCGCGGCGCACGGCCGCACGCGCGACCCGGAATTGCTGCGCACGGCGGAGAGGGCGGCGGACTGGTTCATCGCGCAC
Source organism: Gemmatimonadaceae bacterium (assembly GCA_039928475.1). GTDB lineage: Bacteria > Gemmatimonadota > Gemmatimonadetes > Gemmatimonadales > Gemmatimonadaceae > AG11. The sequence goes on from JBDSTA010000233.1 coordinate 4,041, forward strand.
CTGCCCGCGGACAACGTGCCGTACTGGGACTTCCGCCATCCCGCGATTCCCAACACCGAACGCGACGCCTCGGCCGGCGCGATCGCCGCATCGGCGCTGTATGATCTCGCTCGCCGCGACGACGTGAATGCCGCGCGGTATCGTGCGGCAGCGGATCGTATCCTGTCGTCGCTCGCGACGAGCTACATGGCGCCGGCGACGCCGAGCGGCGCCGTGCTCCTGCATTCCACGGGTCAGCGGCCGCAGGGTGCGGAGGTGGACGTCGGCATCGTCTACGCGGATTACTTCTTCGTCGAGGCGCTGCTGCGCCGGAAGGGAATGTTTCTTGATTAGGCCGTATGGCCACTCAAGCAGGGGAGCTCGCCAAGGAGCCGCTCCGTAAGGCGTCGCCCTGGATTCGCAGACTCGCCCGCGCGGGCTATGCGGCGAAGGGGATCGTCTACATCGTGATCGGCTGGCTCGCGGCGCGCGCGGCGATCGGTGCCGGGGGCAAGACGACCGATACGAACGGGGCCGTGCAGTCCATCGGGCAGAAGCCGCTTGGCGACGCCGCGCTGTTGATCATCGGCATCGGGCTGCTCGGCTATACGCTGTGGCGCATCGTCTCCGCGGTGACAGACGCCGAGCGTCGCGGCGACGACCCATCGAGCATCGCCGTGCGACTCGGCCATGCAGCGCGCGGAATCGCCTACGGCGCGCTCGGCATTCGCGCCCTGCGCGAGGGCCTGTCGCATCCCACGCAGCAGGGGTCAGGCGCGCAGGCGCAGCACTGGACGGCGCGACTGCTCGACATGCCGTTCGGCAAGCTGCTGGTGATGGCCGCTGGACTCGGCATCATCGGCTATGCGGGCTACCAGATGTATCGCGCCTTCAGTGACAAGGTGAAGAAGAACCTGGATCTCGCCGAAGCGGGTCCGGCGCAGGCAAAGTGGATCGTGCGCATCGGCCGCTTCGGCATCGGTGCGCGGGCGGTCGTCTTCACGATGATCGGCGTGTTCCTGCTTCGCGCGGCGAGCAGGCACGACGCGGGCGAGGCGGGCGGGGTCGCGCAATCGCTGGATGCGCTCTCGGCAGCGCCGTACGGGCGCGTGGTGCTCGGCGTCGTCGCACTCGGCGTTGCGGCCTATGGCGCGTACCAGATCGCGACTGCGCGCTACCGGTTCATTCGCGCGGTAGGCTGACTATCCCCCTAGAGTACGTCGCCGAGAATGGCGAAGGCACGCTGCATCTCGTCCCGCGTGCCAATGGTGATGCGCATCCAGGTCGTCGCGGGCGGGTAGATGCGGCCAACGAGCAATCCACGCGATTCGCACGCGGCGCGGAAGGTCGGCAGGTCGCGCTTGATGTCGACGAAGAGATAGTTCGCCTCGCCGGGCAGCACGCGCCATCCGCGCTCGCTGAAGAATCGCATCGTGGCCTCGCGCGACTCGCGCGTCAGTCGTCGTTGGCGATCCTGCTCTTCGACGTCGTGCAAGGACACCGCCGCGGCCATGACCGCGAGCGAGTTCGCGCCGAGTCCGACGCGAAGCCTGGCGAGCTCGCGGATGGTCGTGTCAGCGGCAATGAGGTAGCCGAGCCGCAGGCCGGCGAGTCCATACAGCTTGCTGAAAGTGCGCGAGACGACGATGCGCGAATTGCGCATGGCGTCCGTCGCCATCGACTCGTAGCCCGGCGTCTCGACGTATTCGTGGTACGCCTCGCCGATGACGAACGTGGTGTGGGGCGCGCTGGCGATGAAGCTGCGCATCGCGGTGGCGGGGATGCTCACGCCGGTGGGGTTGTTCGGATTGCATGCGTAGACGAGTCCCGCCGTCGCCGCACGCGCGGACATCGTGTCGAGGTCGAGCCGCCCGTCGTCGCGAAGCGGAACGCGAATGACCGGACTGCGGAGCCGTTCGGCGGTGGCGGCGATCGTCTCGTATGAGGGCGCGGCGGTGACGAGCGCCGCGTCGGGCCGCGTGAAAGCGCGCGCGCACATGATGAGCCCCTCCGTCGCGCCGACGGTGAGGAGCACGTTCGAGGGGCCGACGCCGTTCTGCTTCGCGATCTCGTCGACGAGTGCCTGGACGTCGCCGCCGGGGTATCGATTACCGTCGGCAATGGCGCGCGCGATGGCACCGCGCGCCGAGGGGAATGGACCGTATGGGTTCTCGTTGCTGTCGAGGCGGATGGTCTCGGCGGGCAGCATGGGAATGCGTTGCGCGAGCAGCGCTGCGGGGACGACGGCGCTGAGCCTGTGACAGAAGTCACGTCGGGAGACGGTCATGTGATTTGTCATTCCGAGCGAAGCAAGGGACATGCACGTGAATGTCTTGCGAATTATGCGATCTGGCCCTAGACTGATTGGACAATGACAAACCGCGCCGCGTTGAACCGCAATAATACCAATAATCGGAGCTCCCACACGGAGTCCTGACCGCGCGCGCAGCAACACGCCAGCCGCCCGTCAGACTCGATCTGACGGGCGGCTTCTTGTTTGTACCGATGGGGTGTAGGTCAACTGGCAGACCGCCTGACTGTTAATCAGGAAGTTGGAGGTTCGAGTCCTCCCGCCCCAGCTTGTTGCGCCACAACGACTTGAGAGACGAATGGCGCCCCTGTATCGGGCGCCATTTCTGCTGGTAGTAAGCACATAGCAAGCGTTCCTCGCCGGGTAGAGTTCAGCTTCACAGGATTCTGGCAGTTTGCGTTTTTCTCTCGTCAGGGTGGTCTCCTTCACCGGAACGCGCTGCGATGCCATGTTCACGACCGAGACGACGAAACAGTGCGACGAACTGTGCCGCTGGTAGCTGGTCGGGAATGAATGCGGTCACGTAGTTCGTGCTCTGAGGTCGCGTCGCAGCACCCGGGCACGACGCCGAGAGTCGAGTAGCTCCTGTAGATCAAGAACATTCATGCCTTCGGCGGACGGCGTACTCGATGGAAGACTACAACCCGCCGCAGGTTGCGAGGACGCCGGCACGGACCCACCACGCGGAATCGCGACGGGCGCCATGCACATGGTGGCTACGAGGAACAGGAGTGGGAGGCGGAGACGGCTAGTGGCGCTCATGGTCCGTTGCGTGAGCAACAAGAGCAAACGCCATCTGCGACTACTGCGAGCATTGTGTGACGCGTGCGAAGCCGATGTCCGAGCAGCGGTCGCTCCTGCGTCTCGCACACACTGGACCGTGTGGGAGCACTCCGCAGCCATGGTTGCAACATTCTTACAGGATGAGAACGGCTGGCGCACAAGCCGCGGACGCAGGACACGTAGACTATCGTGCCGGCTCCTTCGTCCCGTGATCGGCACAGCCCCTCCGCGCCGTAAGAAGCCGCATCCCCGTCCGCGCTCATTCTTCAGCCGACGACCATCGTCTCCCGAATTTCCAGATCATGGAACACTCGCAACCGAAAGCCGCCTCTGGTCGCATGAAGGCAGGCGAGCGCGGGTTCGCTCCGATCATCTACGTAGCACTCATCAGTTGCGCACTGCTTGCTTCCGTCGCCGCGCGGGGCCCGCGTCCGGAAGACTCGGCGATCTCCCGGGCACATGCGTCCTTCGCGCCGAAGCCGCCGTGGGCTCCGAGACTGGACAGCCTTGTCGACTCACTCGAGAGAAGCGGCCGCGCCGGAGCAGTGTCTGTCTCCCGCCGTGGCATCACCCTTTACAAGCGAGGGTTCGGAGACGCAGCTCGGGACCGACGAGTACGCAACACGCCAGAGACACTGTTCGATATCGGTTCCATCCCGAAGACGTTCACGGCAGTGTCGATCTTTCAGTTGAGAGACGCCGGGAAGCTTCGGGTGAGCGACTCGCTCGGACGCTTCTTTCCAAGCGCGCCGCCCGACAAGCGAGGGATAACGCTGTGGCAACTGATGACGCACAGCAGTGGACTGCAACTCTACATCGACACGACGGGTGGCGACTTCGAGCTCCTGAATCGCGACTCTGCTCTCGCGCTCGCCTTTCAGCAGCCGTTGCGCTTTCCGCCGGGCACGCGCGAAGCCTATTCGAACACTGGATACACCGTGCTTGCAGCCGTGGTGGAGCAAGCCTGTGCGTGCAGCTTCGAGCACTATGTCCGCGAACACGTGTTCCAGCCGGCGCGCATGACGCAGACGTTCTTCTGGGGTGACCGTGCGCTACCGCGCTATCGCGGGCTGGTTGCGGGCGGGTATGTAGCTGGCGTGTCCCAGGGAAGTCCACGCACGTGGCCTCGCACGTGGGCGGCCACCGGCGCGAACGGAGTTGCGTCGTCGAACGGCGACCTGCTGCGCTTTGCGGAATCCCTGCGCACGGCGCGGCTACTGTCCCTCGAGTCGCAGCGGGAGATGCAGACGACACCGTTCCGCCGGTACGCGGCTGGGTGGGACGCATACCGCGTGGACTCAGGCCAGGTCATCTCGAAGGGCGGCTCCAGCGAGTTCGGTTTCAAGAGTCAGTTACGACGCCACCCTGCGGAAGCAGTCAGCATAGTACTGCTGTTCAATGCCGTTACGTCATCGGAGGACCAACCGCATCAGCAGTTCGGTCCGAAGGTCTCGGAGATCGTGCTGGGCAGGCCGTTCGTTCATTGAGGAGCGACGGGACAACCGCGAGTGCCGGATAGATTTCGAAACAAAGGCACCGTGCCTCCGCAGCCGTTGTGCATGTCCCGGGCAACATTACAGAATCCATTCACATCATCTACGCGACCTACACACGCTGAGACGTCCCCCTGGAAATATTGATTCTGCCCAACCGACAGGGGGTCGGGTGGGAGAGGCAAGGGCTGGCTGGCGACCCGTGGTCGTCAGCCAGTTCGCCCTTTCGCATCAGAGCTCTTCAGTTGCTTTCTTGCACGAAGACGAATGAACACGGGATGTGACCCGAACAGGCGCACAGCGAAGAGAACTGCACTGATGGTGTGCCTTGCGATGGTCGGTTGCCGCACACCGCAGGCCGGGTCAGAACGCCCGCCGATGGATTCTGCAACCGCGGAACGGCTCTGCGCGAACTCCGTGCAGGTGCGAGCGACGCAAGCAGACTGCGTGCTGCGAGACCAGGGCGTACACGCTACGCCTGGCGGGCTACCGTAATCCACCACGGGCCGTGCGAGCAGCGGCCACCATACCCGGAGATCCATGTCCGCTTCAGCAACGCCCGACCTTGCCGAGCTTCATCGGAGTGTACGGACCCTCCGCCGAACGGTTGCAGGACTCGGCGCGGTGGTTCTGCTCGCCGGCACGTACGCCTTCCGCGGAACCAGTACGGAAGACGTGCTCCGAGTACGCGGACTCGTCGTGGTGGACTCACTGGGTCACGAACGCGTAGTGATCGGCTCGCCGCTCGCACGCGTGTCCTCCAACCCGCGAATGCAGGGCGCAGAAGGAATCGTCGTGCTCGATAGCGCCGGCAGACTGCAGACGGCAATCGGCTACAACACGCCGCTCATCTTCCGAACCGGAGCCCCTGGCAGAAGAGTGGGTGCGGCAACCGGCCTCACGTTCTACGATCCGCGTACCGGAGGCGAGCGAGGCGGAATCGGAGCGATGGGTGATGGGCGTGCCACGGCCTGCCTTGACTACGGCACCAAGGACAAGGAGGCTGTCTGCCTCGCCGTCGCGCCCGACGATCAGTACGGCGCAGTCATCGTCAACGGCACGCCCACCGAAGAGGCATTCGATCGCATTGTCATGTTCGCCGCAGCGGATGGCAGCGGCTCGATCAAGGTCTTCGGTGGAAAGCAGAACCGAAGTGGAGTCATGCTGCGCGCCGGAAAGGGGCCGGCGAGCGTCACGCTCTACGACTCGACTGGAAAGGCGATCTCGCCGTAGGGTGTGCAAACGAAAACCTCACGGCTGCGCCATGTTCACAGAACGTGGCCGAGGCGGTCCTCCAGCTGCAACCGGCGGTTGCGGCTCACTTTGAGTCGCGTGCCGTCTTCGAGCACCACGATGACTTCCCCCCGATCTACCTCGTGAAGCTCGCGAACGCGGTCGAGATTGACGATGGTCGAGCGGTGGATGCGCACGAAGCGTTGCGGATCCAGGCGCGCCTCGAGCTCATGCATCGGCGTACGGATCAGGTACGAGCTGCGGCCGATGTGCAACCGTGCATAGACACTGTCGGCGCCGATCCAGTCGATCGCCTCGGCGCGCAGCACACGCGCGCGATCCCCGGTTCGCAGCACGATGCGATCGAGACGACCGCCTCGACCCTCAGCCGATGCCACTTCAGTCGGCTCCGACTGGTGCGGAGCAGGGGAGCCCGGAGAAGAGAGCAGTCGCCGAAGCTGCGCGCCGACCAGATCCATCCGCGAGCGTCGGACGGTTACGCGCGCGCGACCAAGTGCGGCAGCGAAGCGATCATCGTCGAAGGGCTTGACGAGGTAATCCAGCGCGTGCGCCTCGAACGCGCGAACCGCGAAGGAATCGTGCGCGGTGGCGAAGACGATCACGGGGATGCGCTCAACCGGGAGCTCCTGCAGAAGCACCTCGACGACAGCAAAGCCGTCGCGGCCCGGCATCTGGATGTCGAGGAAGATCAGGTCAGGCGCGGCGACGCGCACAGCGTCGATAGCCGCGTCGCCGTCAGGACAGAGCCCGACGAGCACCACATCCGGCTCCACGACCAGCAGCCGACGGAGCCGCTCACGCGCGAGGGGCTCATCGTCCACAACCAGCACTCGCATGCGGGTGAGCTCGTCGTTCATGCGTTGGATGCGTCGCGCGCCGGATTCAACGGCATCGTCTCCATCGTCACTGTTCGGAAGGGAAGCTCCACGTACGCCTCCACGCCGACCGGCTCGTTCGGTCGAAGCACCACCTGGTGATCGTCACCGTAGAGCGCACGCAGCCGATCCCGGGTGTTTCGCAGTCCCACGCCGGGACTCGCTGTGGAGTCCAGGCCGGTGCCGTCGTTCACCACTCTCAGGCGCAGCCAGCGTCCGTCACGCTCGGCGATGATCTCCACGCGACCACCCTCGGGACGTGTCTCGATGCCGTGCTTGATGGCGTTCTCCACGAGCGGCTGAAGCACAAGCGGGGGGACGAGCGCAGCCGTTGCCGATGGCGCGATGCGCAGGTGAACGACCAGACGCTCGGCAAACCGTGCCTGTTGGAGCTCGAGGTAGTGTTCCAGCCACTCGACCTCCCGCGTGAGTGGTACTTCGCGCAGGTCAGAAAAGTCGAGCGCCATGCGCAGCAGATCACTCAGCTGCGTGAGCATCCGCCGGGCCTCGCGTGGCTTCCAGTCGATCAGTGCCGAAACAGCGTGGAGCGCGTTGAAGAGAAAATGCGGATGCAGTTGCGCCCGGAGCACTCCGAGCTGCGCTTCCACGAGCTGCGTCTCGAGACGGCTCGTACGGAGTGCGAGCGCGGCCGCGTCACGGTCACGCTCCCGTGCACGTCGACTGGACACATACAGCGCCGCGCCGGCAGCCACCAGCAGGTAGAGACCTAACGCTGACGGAAGCCCAGATCGGAAGCCGCGCCAGGACCGGCTGAGGTGAACCGTGTCGCCGGGAAGCGCCACCCACGCCCGCAGTAGGAAGTGCGACGCGATGACCGCTGTGCCAAGCAACACGTGTCCGGCGATGCGCCGAGTCGTGGGACGCGGGGACTCGATGCGACGCACTGCCAGTATGATCACCGGAGTGAAAGCCGCCCACCATGCGTAATCGTAGAGCGCGTCAGTGAAGATCTCCAACCAGGGCATCGGAATCGCGCGACCCTCGCTGATCCTCATCCCGCCCTGCGAAGACGACACGAGCGCAGCGAGTAGCCATCCCGCCGGCACGAGCATCCACGCCGCCGCGCGTCCGAGCGAGCGGCCGCTGGCCGAATCTGTCTCTGGTCGTTGGAAGGATCGTAGCATTGCTATGGTTTGGCACCTCGCGGTGAGTCCGGGTTGCCCCACACCCAACGGAGCGCGTCCGGAAGTGTCTCGGACCACACGAGCCAGTCGTGCCCTGCGATCACGCGGTGAAGCTCCGTCGTTTCGCCTCGCGCGCGAAGCGTGTCCGACCACGCACTGGCGTTCCTGAAGAAGGACTCGAGCGCGCCGCCCTGCAGGTAGAAACGAACTCGCGGGCTGAAACGATTGCCATCCACGATCCTTCCATGGCGTCCGCCGGGCGAGAACGCCACGACATTGCCGATGATCTCAGGGTTCCGCAGCGCCATGTCGATCGCCCATCCGCCGCTGTTGGACATTCCGAATGTCGCCCTCTGCTCCCGGCGTCGTGGCGCGTTCCACTTTGTCTCTGCCCACGGCATCACCTCCTCGAGAAAGAACCGTACGTGCGCCAGGAAGTGCGCGCTGCCCGGTTCGACATCCCAGAGGTACTCCAGGGCCCGCAGGTCCATGTCGGCGGGGTCGGTAGCCCGTCGAAAGCCGGTCGCGAGCCCGACCAGCATGATGCGCGG
>JBDSTA010000234.1:0-3838 GCA_039928475.1 Gemmatimonadaceae bacterium
ACGAAGCGGCCGCCGCGAAGCATCGCGTCCAGCTCGTCCTCACGCGTCGCGTAGTGACCCATGAGCCGCTTGAACGCTGTCACCTCATAGGGCGCATAGTGATACACGTGCATGCCGGGGTGCTTCGCCATCGACTCGGCGATCACGTCCATCACCTGCTCGAATCCTTCCTGCTCGCCCTTGTCGTCGTACGCCCACCACGAGCGATACGCCGGCGTGCCGTCGGCGCCGATGCTCACGAGCCCGAACAGGTACTCGCGCCCACCCTCGATGGCCATGTTGTCTCCCTCGAGGTCGAGGAAGAGATCGCCGGGCGTTGGCTCGGGAAGACGACAGAGCCCCTGCTCCGCGACGATATCCCGCGTCTCGAACTTCGGCGGCGGCGGGTTGTCGCGTGAGTCGAGTTGGAGGCGAGCCTGCTCGCGCACCCGGATGAACGATTCAACTGAGCCGCGATCCGGCTTGAACGGCAGCGGCAACACCATGCGCCCCAGGTCCGCCAACGTGTGCGCTCCATGCGCCACCAACTCGCGCCGCTGGTTGCGCGTGATGCCTGCCACGAGCGAAAGATGGTCGTCCTTCCGCCGTGTGTGCATGCAGGGGCCCGACCACGGACAGATCTGGCAGTGCTCCACCGGCTCCGGGTAATGCTCGGCAATGATGCTCGCCGTCTCACGCGTGACCATCTGCGCAAGCTGGTCGCGCACGAGCCGGAAGTATGCGGCGTAATCGTCCACCCGGAACGTGTGCACCGGCTGATCCGGGTCCGGCGTAACGACGTGAAAGTTCACCGGCGCCGAGCCCTGTGCGATGCCGAGCATCTCCGAATAGAGCCCGAGCTGAAGCACCGCACCGACGCGCGTTTCGCGCGCGAGCTTGGTGTCGGCAACCTCGTAGGACCAGTCGCCGAGTGCGCTCGGGTGGGGCACGCGCTGGAGGAGGTCGGGCTTGCCGTACCACTGGCCGTTGGCGAGCGCACCCTGGACGATCACGTCGACACCGCGGCGCATGGCGGCCAACGTTGCCGTAAGGAGCTGTTCACGGGCACCGATGTGGCTCAAGTCCACCACTGACCGACCGCTGGCCACGATACTGGCGACGTAGGCCTTCTCATGGTCGTCGCCGCGCTGGAAGAGCAGCTCGAGGAGAGGGTCGTCGTACTTCGGCTTCTCGCGAAGGCCTGTGGCGAACTCCATCTCCATGGCCGTGCGGTGGCGGCACGCCAGGAAGTTGGCGAGGTCGGTTGCGGAGAGCGTTAGCGTGCCGTCGCGATGGCGCATGAGCGGGATCAGGGGTTCAGCGTTACTCCCCAATCTCGCTCATGGCTCTGACATTCGCACTCGCCTTACGCTGGCGTCACCGACATCGAGAGCGCGCGTGCGTTCTCGCGAACCCGGTCGTCGAACGAGAGCACCGTGATCGCCCCGAGTGCCTCCTGGAGCACCTGCACCGTCGCGAGATGGAAGGCATCGAGTGTTCGCACTGGCTCGACAGGGAAGCGTCCGCGCGCGCGGCTCAATACCGCATCGCTCAAATCGTGTACGTGCCACCGGGGCTCGGCCTCATCCAGCAACCGCAGTGCGGCCAGCTCCTCGACCGCGGTGATGCGTCCGGAAGTCCGAGCGCGAGCGAGTCCCCGCGCGCACTCCACCGTGGTCAGGGCGGAGGTGAACACGTGCTCCGCGCTCCTGAGTGCTTCGAGGGTGGCGTGCTGCGACGGTTCGCCGAGGAGCCATGCAAGCACGGCGCTGGTCTCGACGTAGAGGTTCACTCGCCGCGGTCCTCATCGAGTAACTCACGCGCGAGCCCGGGCCGCGCAGACAATGGTGACACGCGATACTCGGCGCCCCCACGCTCGGCGACGCGCAGCCGGCCGTCGGACGCCAGGCGTGCGAGTGCGCGATCTGCGGGATGATCCGACGCCGGTGCACTCCCCGGCGTGCGCAACTCGGCGATCACTCGGCCGCGATCGGTGACCAGAATGACTTCGCCACGCTGTACTTCGCGCAGCGCGCTACTGAGTTGGGCCTTGAGCTCGCGAATTCCGACGGTGCGCATGAGCTTGGAATGTAGTCACTTGTGACTACATGGGTCAAGCGTGGCGATTCAAGGATCAGTCGCCGTGCTACGCTCGCGCTTCACCACCGCGCTCGGCGACTTGCGCCCGAGCGCCTGCTGTGGCGTACGCTCCCATTTGCGCTGCCGCTCCACCAGCGCATCCGTGAGGTCCTCCCACCACGTGATGCCCTTGCGGATGAACCCGTCCCGCCAGCTCATCCACTCGCGCTCGAGCTGCGCGAAGAGCCGCGCCTCCTCGAAGCCCATCTCGCGCCCCCACTCACCCACGCCCTCGAATTCCGTCTCCGGCGTCATGAGCCGGTCGTCGAGGTCATCGTACAGCTCACGCATCCACTTCGCGACGTCCTCATCCCGGAACCCGCCGCCGGGGAAACGACGGATGCGCTCGTCGAATGCCTGTCGATCGCGCAGTACCGCGCTCGCCCACGGATACGACAGCCGCTCGTTCGCCTCCATCCACGCGAAGAAGCGGCGGAGCGATGCGCGCAGCGTGCGCGCGAGGTCCCCCGCGCGCATCACCTTTCGCGGGAAGATGTCGTAGAGGAAGATGCGCAGGTCGCGCTCGCTGAACGCGCGCAACGGAATGCCGAACTCCCCGTTGACGATGTTCACGAAGAGCGAGATCGCCATCTCGTCGTCCTGGACGCGCTTCGCCGGCGCCCTCTCCGCACGCTCGGCCGCAACGTAACGCGCGAGACGATCGAGGTCCTGCTGCATCGTCGGTTCCAACGAATCCGGATCGTGACGCGCGCGCGCATCAGCGTCGTCGCCCTGCGGCAGCGCCAGCGCGAGATATTCCGGCACCTCCCACAGTCTCGGCGACGCGAGCCCGATGTCCATGAGGCTCAGCGTGTAGCCGGTCGCGGCATCGACGTGCACGAGGCCTCCCTCCACCACTTCCTCCGCGTGCTCGAAGAGCCAATCGGCGAAGCGTGGTATGGCATCGAGCGCCGCGACCAGGTCGCTCACCTGCGCGCGTGAGAGCCCGCCGCCGATGGTATTGAGCGTCCACATCGACGGCCACGCCTGTGAGCCCGCGTCGTAGCGCTTCGTCTTCGCCAGCTCCTTGCGCATCTCCGGCGTGAGATCGCTGCGCGGCCCGAAGGTGAGCGACACCACCGCCCCGGTGTGCCGCGCGAAGGCGTCGTCCTCGTTCCGTCCCTCGAGCAGCTCGGCAAGCTCTTCGACGTTGTCGTACAACGCGAGTCCGAACGCCTCCCCTGCGCTGCCGAGTACGCATGCATACCACGTGGTGGTATTGTCACGCGAGTCGATGCGGATGACGTCCGAGTCCGTGAGCCCTCTCCAGGGCACCGCCGCGTGAAACGCCGCCGCCGAGTCGAGGATGGTTGCGAGCGTCGGCGAGTCGAAGCCCCACGCCGCCCACGTCGCGGGGTTGGACATCGCGCCGGCGTCCCGCTCGATACTCGTCATCTGCCGGCGCAGCCCCGTGAGGAACTCGTCGAGGTGGACCAGCTCCGCTGCACTCGTGACGACAGGAACGCCGAGCGCGAGCAGTGGCTCGCGCAACGCCTCGGCAAGGTCCGCGCGGCGCACGCGCACGATGGAAGGAGGTACCGCGCCCTTGCCGATCGCGTCGCCGATCGCATCCGCGAGCAGCGTAGCCGCGCCATCCAGCTCGGCGGGCGGGTGCGCGACGAGGTCGCAACGGAGGATCACCTCAGCCGTCGCGACGATGACGGCCGCGGGTCGCGCCGCCGGATCGGACTCGATGAACATCATCACCGGCGCGAGGTCG
>JBDSTA010000235.1:0-15571 GCA_039928475.1 Gemmatimonadaceae bacterium
GAAATCGCGCGCGCGATAGCGGGAGCGCTCGCGCTTCGGATGTCGGGTGCGAGCGATAGCGTCCGGGCGCGTGGCCGGGTGGACCCGGAGGCGTACGACCTGTACCTGCACGCACTCGCGCTGCGCAGCCAGCTGCGCCCGGACGCCATGCGTCGCGCCAGCGAGCTGCTCGACCGCGCCATCGAACGGCAGCCGGATTTCGCGCTCGCGTGGGCCGCCAAGGCGAGCGTCGTGGGCCCGCTCGTGTACTTCGGGCAGGTACCTGCACAGCAGGGGCTCGCGGTCATGCGCAACGCGATCGATCGTGCTTTCGTGCTGGATCCGGGGAGCGGCCAAGCGTACACAGCGCGCGGCATGCTGCAGCTGTTCTTCGAGTGGGACTGGGCCGGTGCCGAGCGCTCGCTGCGTGAAGCCACGGTGCTCAGTCCGAACGACCCGCACGCCTGGCACCACCTGGGCAACTACCTGCGCGCGACGAACCACCTCGACGAGGCGGCGGCGGCCAGGCTGCGGGGACTCGCCCTCGATCCCCTGGACGCGCGACTGCAAAACTCGCTCGGCGAGGAGTACCTCGCGGCCGGACGCTTCACCGAGGCGCGCGTCGCGTTCGAGCGCGGCACGCAGCTCGATCCCCTTCATCCCATCCAGCTGGGCCTGGGGCCGAGTGCACCTCACGGCGTCTGGAACGTGCTGCTGGCGCAAGGCCGCGAGGCCGACGCGGAAGCGGAGCTGCTGCGCGTGGCGGCACTGCGTGGAGCGCGCGCCGACGAAGTGCAAGCGCTGAGAGCTGCGTACGCACGGGCCGGTATGCGCGGGTTCTGGCGGCGCTGGCTGGTGATGGATGAGCGCCAGTCGAACGGACATCCCGACTCGATGCGCATCGCCACGCTCAGCGCGCTCGCCGGCGACTCCACCCGCGCACTCGACATTCTCGAGCGCCTGTTCGCATCACGGAGTTCCGGTATCGTCTTCCTCCGTTCCGAACCGTCCCTTGCCGGACTGCGCACTCACCCGCGTTTCATCCGCATCGTGGAGGGAATGCACTTCCCGGCGCGCTGAGCCGGTATCCAGCGCGCCAGGGTCGTGCTAACGCGCGATCTCCTCGGCGGATCTCAGCGCCAGCGCACAGAACGTCAGCGTCGAGTTGGCGCAGCTGCCGCTCACGCACGTCGGTGCACCGACGACGAACAGGTTCTCGTGATCATGCGTGCGCCCCCACGAATCCACCACCGACGTCCCGGGATCGCTTCCCATGCGGCAGCCGCCTGCTGGATGATCCTGCCACCCCTTGCCGTCGTCCTCCTCCACCTGGAGCACCGTGCCACTGCCCGCCTTCGCCATCTCCGCGAAGCGTGCCGTGATCGTCGCGTTCGAGTACTCCCGCAGGGCAGCGCTTTCCGGCGCATCACGGAAGGCGAGCTTCGGCAGCGGGTCGCCCCACGCATTCCTTCGCGTGGTATCCAGCGTGAGCTCGCTCGAGCGGTCGGGAATGACGTCGTAGTACGCACGCACGCGCGCGACGCCGGTCCTAGGTGCGTTCGCGCCAATCGTGCATGAGGGCGTCGCCGAGCAGCAGGTTGCCCGCGTCATCGGGTGCCGGCCGCGGTGCCGTCTGCACACGGTCAGGCCTGCGGCGCGCTACGCCGGTCCGGCGGCGGGCAGCACGAGGGTGAACACGCTGCCGTTCCCCAACACACTCGCGACCGTGAGCTCGCCGGCCATGCCGCGCGCGAGCTCGCGACTGATCGCGAGGCCGAGGCCGACGCCCACGTCGGGCGATGTAAGCTCCCGCCCAAGGACCTGGACGAACGGATCGAAGATGGCCGCGATCTTGTCGGCCGGGATGCCGGGCCCGGTATCGCTGACTTCCACGGCGTGGGTGAGCGCGGTGTCGCGACCGGCTCCGTCCGCGGTCCGAGCGCCAGCAATGCAGCGCAGCTCGATGCGACCGCCGGCGGGGGTGAACTTGATGGCATTCCCCAGCAGGTTGACCAGGATCTGCCGCACCTTGCCCGCGTCGGCGATGACGAGCATCGGCCCTGACCCGCCGTCATGGACATATTCGATGTGCTTGGCGTCGAGCTGCGGCCTCACGAGCGCGTCGATGCCGGCGGTGATGTCGCACAGCGAGACCTGCGATGCCTCGTAGACGAGCCGGCCTGCCTGGATCTGCGCGTACTGGAGTACGGCGTCCACCAGGCCGAGCAGGTGCACCTGGCTCCGGCGGATGCTGGCGAGATCAGACAACTGCTCAGCGGTGACCGGGCCGCGAATCCCCATCTCCATGAGCTGCGCATAGCCGCCGATGGCGTTGAGCGGCGTGCGGAGCTCGTGCGACATGGTGCTGAGGAAGTGCGCCTTCGTCGCGTTCGCCGATTCGGCGACGGCGCGCGCCGATTCCGCCGCCTGTTCGGCGACCGCGGCGTGGGCGGATGCCGCCTTGGCGGCGGCGTACAGCCAGGCGCCCTCGAGCGCCTGAGCGCAACGGGTCGCGAGCGAATCGGCAACCTCGATGTCGTCCGCCGAATAGACGAGCGACAGGGAGCGACCGACGAAGGTGATGGCGCCAATGAGCTCCTCTCGCAAGAGGATGGGCACCACGAGGAGCGGCCCGATGCCGAGCCGCTCCACGATGCGATGCGTCTCCGCGTCCCGCGCCGCGGCGGCGATGAGCTCCATCGGGTCCTCGACAAGCAGGCGCACGTTGCCGGCGCGGCGGACCGCGGGGATGCCGAGCGGGTCATCGGCTTCCGGACGCCATCGTTGGGCCAGCGTCCGGGCGACAATCTGCGTGTCGATATCGGGATGGACGACCGCGAGACGGCGAAGCCCTCCCCCCGTCTCGATCACGTCCACGATGCACCAGGCATCCAGCCCGGGCAGCGCGACGTTGGCGATGGCCGCGTAGGTCAGCTCCTGGTCCAGCGACCCGCCGAAGCGAAGGCTGGCCGCGGCGAGGAACTCCGCACGTTCGCGCGCCGCCCGGGCGACGTCCGCGGCGTCCTGCTCGCGCAACGCGCTCAGCAGGATGCGCTCGGTCACCAGCTCGAGTGGCACCGAGGTCGGTTCCGCGCGGCTTCGCTCGCTCATTCCGGGGGCATCCGCGTCAGCGGCTCCGTGCGTCTGCACCCGCGCGAGAGCGAGCTCACTTGGCGCTCTCGCCGTCAGCATGTGCCGGCGCGTCGTCGCGACGAGAGGGCGAGCCCGACAGGATGTGCTCGTATCCCGACAGCGAAGCTCCGATGTGGGCGCCCGTAGCCGTGATCCCGTACAGCCAGAACTCCTTGCTGTGCTCGCTGCGCCGCATCTTCACCACCGAGAGCACCTTCTGGAGTGAACCCTCGAGCTCCACGTAGCGCTGGATGAGGATGTCGTCCGTGATGAAGGAAACCCGTTCGCCGGTGAAACTCATGTCTGGCGCCATGGTGACTGCCTCGTGCGTCATGAAGACCGTGGCGCCCGTGGCGGTCAGCGCGCCCACCAGGCGGTACAGGGACTCGCGGAAGTCCTGCCGGAACGCGGGCGCGAGCGCCATCTCGAACCCGGTGAGCGAGTCGATCACCACGCGGGTAGCCCCCGTCTCCTCCACGCTCACCATGATCTCGGCGAGTGTCTCGTCAACGGACAGGTCGAGCGGGCGCAGGTACGTGACGCGCAGCTTGTTGTTCTTCAGCATCTTGTCCGGATCGATGTCGAAGGCGCGCAGGCGCTCGAGGTACGCGTCCGGGTACTCCTCGAACGCGGCGACGACCACCGCCTCATTGGATCGCAGCCCCTCGGCGGCGAAGAGCATGCCGAAGGTGGACTTGCCGGTGCCCGTGGGTCCAGCGAGCATCACGGCGTCGCCAACCGGAATGCCACCGCCCATCAGCGCATCCAGGCCAGGCACTCCGGTGGACATCCGCGCATCGGTCACCGCGGGCGCCTCGCGCCGGCCCCACTGCTGGTCGGGAATGCGGGGGAACACCTGCACGCCGTCGTCGGTGATGCGGAAGGTATGCAGGCCCGGCATCTGTGCCTGGCCGCGAATCTTCACCGCCTGGAGCTTGCGCACCACCGAGTTGCGGTCCGTCACCTGATCCAGCCAGATGATGCCGTCTGCGATGGTGAAGAGCGGCTCCTGTTGCTGCGGCGCGGTGTACTCGCCGATGAGCAGTGAGGTAACCTCCCACGATGCGAGGTGCAGCGCGAGCCGCTGAACGAACTGCTCCAGCGCCATCGATCTGCCGCTGTACGGAACGAGCGCATCCTGCTCCGGGCGAATGGTGCGGAACGAATCGACGACCACCAGGCCCGGGGTGAGGCGTTCCACCTCCATCGTCATGCGTGCCAGCACCGCGTGCAGATCCCCGGAAAGCACTTCCTCGCTCAGGTTCAGGTAGTGCACCACCGGTCCCACGGCGTCGGGGCGGAAAAAGCTGAACTGCCGCTGGTAGCGCAGCAGCTTCACGCTCGGCTCGCCGAGCACGGTGAAGTAGAGGGCCGGTCGCTCGGGCGAGGCGTTGGCGTAAACGATCTGCTGGGCCAGCGTCGTCTTGCCCGCGCCGGGGGCGCCGGCGATCATGTTGAACGAGAATTCTGGCAGTCCGCCACCGAGGACGGCATCGAGGCCTGGCACGCCGGTCGGCAACTGCCGCAGCACGCTGCGAGGATTCGCGGCGGCGCGCTGCGTGGGGCGGTCACGTCTGAGTTCACTCATGTGCGTCCCGGACCTCTGGAGTCGGCATCGGTGCGTGGCTCCGCCGGCGCGGACGAATGCCCCGCGGCGGGGAGGGTGGCGCTCTGCTGGAGGAGACTCAGGGCGAGTTCGTCGCCGATCAGCCGCCCCAGCAGGTCGGCGAGCGCCGCGAACATCGCGACAACGCCCTCTCGCGTGGCCATTGCGCCGTGCGCCGAGGCGCTCTCGGCCAGGCCGACGAGGCAATGCGCCTCGGTCATCGCCACGCCGCGAAGCGCGGGGTGGCTCGCCTGGACGCTGGCAAGCGCGCGCGTCACGAGTGCGTGCGACCCGTACGCCCCAAACCAGCGCGACAGGCCGGCCGTGACCACGGTGCAGACTTGCTCTGCGGCGACGATGGTCGCGTCGTCACTCATCTCGCCGTGGATCTCCCCGCCGAGGAGTTGGCGCGCCAACTTGATCGCCAAGGTCGAGGGCATGGCGGGAGTGCCTGGGTGGGAGAACCGGCCAGCAGAAGCACTACGCGGACTTCCATGTCCGCGAAGATGACGGAGAGCGAAAGGAGCCCAGCCGTCGTGGGTGCGGCCGTTATGAGCTCAGCTCGCCAATATTCAAGTCAAGCATAATCGGGACCACGCTGGCCCATGGATGCGCAAAGCGCTCCATCGCCGTGGTCCCATACCGCAGCGAACACTCCGAGCCCTAACGCAGGAAGCGCTGAACGATAGCGCGGAGATTCGACGACTCGAATGGTTTCTCGATGTACTCCTTGGGAGGATCCGCCAGGAATGCCCGGGCGTCCGCCGTGAATGCTCCCCCGGTCAGGAAGATCATCTTGTTCGCCTGATCGGGGGCGACGACCATCAGCTCGCGATACAGATCCATCCCGGTCATCTCCGGCATCATCAGGTCGCAGAGGATGAGGTCGAACTTTTCGCCGGCTGCGCACATGGCCAGCGCATCGCTGGCGACGATCGCGGTCACGACGTCGTGCTCTCTTGCGAGCACGCGCTGGACGACGGTCGCCACGAGCGCCTCGTCGTCCACGATGAGGATGCGCCCTCGGCGGCTGGCGTCGTGGATGGCGACGTCGATCGTGGTCTGCATGCGGGCTGCGCGTACGGCGACCGGGAGCGCGACACGGAAAGTGGTTCCGTATCCGGTCTTGCTCTCGACCGTCAGCGTTCCACCCATGTCGGTGACGATACGTTGGCAGATCGCGAGGCCCAGCCCCGTCCCGGCGCCCACGGCCTTGGTGGTGAAGAACGCATCGAAGATCCGGTTGATGATCTCGGGTGGTATCCCCGGCCCGGTGTCACTGACCTCGATGATGACCTGCGCGCCGGCGAGCCGCGTGCGAATGCGGATTTCGTTGCGGTCCGCCTTTCCGTCGGGCAGCGCCTGCGCGGCGTTGACGAGCAGGTTGAGAAAGACCTGGCCGAGCCGGGCCTCATTCGCCTCGACCGGTGGAATGGCGTCGTACTCCTTGATCAGGCGCGCGCGATGCCGAATCTCGTTCCAGGCCATTCCGATGGACGACTCCATCGTCGCCTTGACGTCCACCGGACCGTTCGCTTCCTCGGTAGGCGACCGTGAAAACACCTTGAGATCGCGCACGATGAAGCGGACACGCTGGGCGGCTTCGCGCGCGTCGGCCAGGGGTCCTCGCACATCCTCGAGGGTCAGCGCGTCGCTCCATCCCATGGACGCGTCGCTCTTGTTCGCAAGGCCGTCCATGACGTAGTCGAGGTTCGCGATGACGGCAGCCAGCGGGTTGTTGATCTCGTGCGCGACGCCTGCGGCGAGTGTGCCGACGGACGCCATGCGGTCGCTGACCATGAGCTGGGACTGGAGCGTCCGCTTCTCGGTGATGTCGGTACTGATGGTGAGTACCGCCTTGGCCTCGCCCTGGTCATCCCGCACGAGTGTCAAGCGGACGTCGACGGTGATCTCGCGGCCATCCTTGGTGTGTTTCAGCATCTCGCCCTGCCACTCGCCCTTCGCCATCATGGCGGCCTGCGCCACGTTCAATGCATCGACGTCCACATTGAGCAGCTCCGCGTCCGTATGCCCGATGGCTTCCGCCGCCGTCCATCCGTAGGTGCGCTCCGCGCCCTTGTTCCAGAAGGTGATGCGACCGTCCAGGTCCTTTACCAGAATGGCCTCGTGCGCAATGTCCAGCAGCGCGGCCTGCTCGCGGATGTGCGCGTCCGCGTCCTGACGCTCCATCTCAGCCGCCGCGCGCGCCGCGAATATCTTCAGCGTCGCCATGACGAAGTCCACCTGCTCCAGCGGCTCGTGAAACACCGCACCGAGCAGGCCAAGATGCCGGCCGGTGGAGCTGGTGAGGCGCAACGCCACCAGACCCTCCGCCCTGAGGCGCAACGTGATCGGCGCGTTCTGATACCGCTCCCAGGCCCCTTGGCGGATGACCAGCGAATCCATGGTGAGGATGAATTCGCTCGGCGTTCCTCGAATGCCGAACTCCTGATTGGCCACCACTTGTCCCTCGACCACCACAGCAAGGTTCCGGACCGTCGGTGGCTCTCCAGGAAGCAACTGCGACATCATTCCCGCCTGGGCCCCCAACGCCGACGTCATGCTCACCACGAGTTGCTGGAAGAACTCCGTGCCGGTGGCGAGTGACACACCCGCAGCCACGGTGGCCACCGCGGACTGGAGGCGGTTCCGCTCCAGCTGAGCGCGCAGGTTGCCGATGCCGAACGACACATCGTCGGCCATCTGCTGGAGGAGCGCGAGCTCCTCCGCGCTCGTATGCTTCACCTCGGAGGTGTAAAGCGAGAGTAACCCGAAGGTGCGCGTCGCATCACGCAGGGGTAGAACGATGTTCCCCCGATAGCCGCGCCGGCGGGCGGGCTCGAGCCACGACGCGAAAGCAGGGTCCTGCTCGACATCTTCGCATACGAGGGCTCGGCCCGAACGAATGACCCGTCCCCCCGGTCCCATTCCACGTGCACCGGCCTCGCTCCAGCTGGCCTTGATCTCCGAGACGTAGCCGTCCTCTGCGCCCGCGTGGGCCACTGGTGTAATGGAGCGCGCCGCATCGTTCTGCGCGTACCCCACCCACGCCATGCGGTAGCCCCCGTTCTCCACGGCGACCCGGCAGATCTGCACGAGCAGCTCCTGTTCGTGCTCGGCCCGGATGAGCGCTTCGTTGCAGTTGCTGAGCATCAGCAGCGCGCGATTGATGCGCGAGATCTCCAGCTCCGCGAGCTTGAGGTCGTGCACGTCGGTGCAGGTGCCGAACCATTTGAGCAGCGTGCCGGCGGCGTCCTTGACCGGGACGCCGCGAACGAGCCACCAGCGGTACACCCCATCCGCGCGGCGCAGCCGGCATTCGAGTGAATAGATGCCGACCGTGGCGGTCGCATGCTGCCATGCCGCGAGCGCGCGCGCCTGATCGTCGGGGTGGAACGGCGTGTTCCATCCGGTCCCGCGACTCGCGTCGGGTGTGAGGCCCGTGTAGTCGTACCATTGCTGGTTGAAGTATTCGTTCCAGCCGTCGGGTCGCGTGATCCAGACGATCTGGGGCATCGCCTCCGCGAGCATCCTGAACTCGTCGAGGCTTTCCTGCAGCGCCTGTGCACCCCGCCGAGACCCGGTGATGTCGGTGACGATGCCAGTCAGTCGGATGACCTTCTGCGCGGCATCGCGGACCTGGAACCCGCGGGTGCGCACCCAGCGGATCTCGCCATCGGGCCGGGTGATGCGATGCTCCACATCGACACTGGGCGTATCGCGCGTGAGTCCATCGAACGCGATCCGGACACGCTCACGGTCTTCGGCCACGATCAAATCGGACCACAGATGCGGATCGTCGTAGAAGTTGTCCGCGGACCTTCCCCATATCCGCTCGAAGCCCGGACTGAGGTAGAGCACCTCCCGCATGTCGGCCGAGCGGATCCAGAATACATCGGTGATGTTGTCCGCCAACAGGTGGAACTTGTCGGTGCTCTCCCGCAAGGCCTTTTCCGTCGCCTTGCGCTCGGTGATGACGTTCGCCGACGGGACGAGAAAGACGACATGGCCGGACTCGTCCCGCACCGGCTGCAGGGAGAAGTCGATGTCGATCAGGACGCCGTTCGCAGCACGCAACTGCGTGTCATACCGGGACGCTTCACCTTGCGCCGCGCGCACGATCGCTTCGCGCAGCCGCTCCTGGACCTCGGAGGAGTGCGCCCACACTCCAAGTTCCACGAAGGGCTTCCCAACGACGTCGTCCGCCTGCAGCCCGGCTGCCGCGAGCGCAGAGCGATTCGCCTCCACGAGCACTCCCTCCGGCGTCAGCAATGCCACGAACATGCCGGGACCAATGCCGTCGATGAGATCGCGCAGCCGCTTCTGGCTTCGCTGCAGCTCGGCCTGCGCCTCCCGCATCTCCCGCGCCGCCATCACCTCATCGGTGACGTCCATCCCATGCGCGACGATGGCATAGGCACCATCGGCCTCGTGCAGGCGCTGGTAGACGAAGTTGGCGTATCGTGTCTCGACGGGCTCACCGGGCTCGCGGGCGAGGGTCACCGGAAGGTGGCGTCCCTCGAAGGGCTCGCCCGTCTCGCGCACGTGGTCCAGCAGCGCGATGAACCCCTGCTCGCGCACCTCGGGCATCACCTCGGCGACGGTCTTCCCGATGATGTCGCGCTGCCCGATAGCACGCAGGTACGCAGGGTTGGCGAGCACGAAGGTGTGGTCCGGACCGCGCATCATGGCGTGGACGGATGGCGCGTGCTCAAAAATGGCTGACAGGCGCGAGCGGTCAGACACCAACGACGCCGTGAGCTCCGCCCGCAACCGCTCGGAAAGCACGCGCTGGGTGGTCTCCTGGCACACCACCAGCACCCCGCCGATGCTGCCGTTGTCCGTGAAGACGGCGCTGTAGCCGTAGGTCCACCAGACGTCGTCGCGTCGTCCGTCGCGGTCGATGGGGATGTGGACGTCCTCATGCCAGGTGGCCACCCCGGTGCTGAGGACGCCGTGGATCTCGGGCCCGATCACGTCCCAGATGTCGGGCCAGAAGCTCGGGCCCGACGCCCCGAGTGCGCGCGGATGGCGGCCATCGTCGCCGAGGCTGGGGCGATAGGCATCGTTGTAGAACTGGATCAGCTCCGGGCCCCAATAGAGGAACATGGGGCTGCGAGCGGTGATCAGGTTGCGGACCGTGACCGTGAGGGCCGGTGGCCACCCCTCGACTGGCCCGAGGGGGCTGGACGCCCAGTCGAAGGCGCGCGAGAGCCTCGCCATCTCGCTCTCGCCCGGAAACGTCAGCGCGAGGAGTGTTCGCTCGTCAGTCGATGCGCGACGATCGGTGCTCATCCCCAGTGACGCGGCCGACTGGTTGGCGGCAACTGGGTCATGCGCTCACCACGCCCAACCTCTTCGTCGGCATGTGCGTTCGGAGACTGATGTTCATGCGCGACCTCCCCCGTGCGTTCGAACCGGAGGAGGACGGGAAGCAGCCTCCGAGAGGCGGCGCCTCTTGCCACTCGCCGGGACTGCAAGAACATCTCCAGTCTCGGCTGCTTGCAGGAAGAAACGAGGTCCAGATGCGGTGCGTCAGAATCCGTCCTATCAGGCGATTGACGCGCAGGGATTTCAGGGTCCGCGTGGCGCATGGAAGCGAGCACGTGATCGCGGTACGCTGGTACGTCGCTGCGTGCTGAGTGGCGTTGCATTATGTTGTATTGACAACCAAGTCAGGTCACGCTACCTTCCATGTCATGCGAGATCAGTTTCGTGACCGTCAGGTCGACAACGCCATCGGCTTCTGGATCCATCGAGTCTACCAGGCCTCGCGCAACGAGATGTTCCGCGCGTTCCGGTTGGAGGGCGAGGAGGTCACGCCCGAGCAGTGGGCGGTGCTCATCCGCCTCTGGGAGGCGGACGGGCCGACGCAGGGCGAGCTGTCCGAGGCGACCTTCCGCGACGCGCCGACGATGAGCCGGATCCTCAACGGGATGGAGACGCGTGAATTGCTCGAGCGGCGGGCCGACCGCGACGACGGCCGCGTGCGGCGCGTGCACCTCACGCGCGCCGGGCGCGCGCTGCAGAAGAAGCTGGTGCCGGTGGTGCAGCGGATCGTGGAGCGCATGGTGGACGGTGTCGCGGAGCGCGACCTCCGGACCACCCGCGCCACCCTCCAGCGCATGTTCGCCAATCTCGTTCCATGATGACGTCGTTCGTGTCTAAATAGTTGTATTGACAATTAGCTCACCGCGATTGTAGTTGCATTGACAATTACCTTCCCGTCCGCCCGGGAGCTCTTCTGCCATGCCGACCGCCACGCCATCCTTCCCCGTACTCAGTGCCGAGACTGCACCTGAAGCCTCCCGTCCTGTCCTCGCTGCCTCCGAACGCCAATTCGGCTTTCTCCCGTCACCAGTCGCGCGCGTCGCTCACTCGCCCGTGACGCTCAAGCACATGCTCGCCGGCTTCGGCGCATTCGACCAATCCTCGCTCACGCCGGTCGAGCGCGAGGTGGTGGCGATGACGGTCGCCTTCGAAATGGCGTACCACTACTGCATGGCGATGCGCTCCACCGAGCACGCCGCGCTTCGCGGCGCAGTGCGCGGAGCGCCGTAGTCGAGGTGACGTGACGACGCGGGTCGCGCACGGGTGCGGAGCGCGCTACACCGCGGCACCGAAGAGCCGCCCGGCGAGGGCCGAGATTCCCATTGCAAGCGCACCCCAGAATCCGACGCGCCATGCACCACGTCCGATGGGAGCACCGCCCACGCGCGCGGCGATGGCACCAAGGGCGAGGAGCAGCAGGAGCGCCGTCGACGAAACGAGCGGCCCGACCCACTGCACGGGTGCCAGCGCCGTGACCGTGACCGGGAGCAGCGCGCCGACGGCGAACGTCGCGGCCGAGGCCAGCCCCGCCTGCAGCGGCCGCGCGGCCGACGCGTCAGTGAGCCCGAGCTCGTCGCGCAGGTGTGCCCCCAGCGCGTCGTGGGCCATGAGCTGCGTCGCCACCTCGTCCGCGAGTGCCGGCGTCAGGCCCCGCGCCCCGTAGATCGTTGCGAGCTCGCGGTGCTCGGACACTTCGTCGGTCGCGAGCTCCCGCCGTTCGCGCTCCGTGTCGGCACGCTCCGTGTCCGCCTGTGAGCTCACGGACACATACTCGCCGGCGGCCATCGACATCGCGCCGGCGACGAGCCCGGCCACACCGGTGAGCAGCACGGCGTTGCGCGTGGTCCCCGCCGCCGCGACGCCGGTGACGAGGCTCGCTGTCGATATGAGGCCGTCGTTGGCGCCGAGGACCGCAGCGCGGAGCCATCCGATGTGAGCCGTGCGATGCCGCTCGACATGCATGAGACGGAGGATGGAGGGGAAAATGCGCTCCCGCCGACGGCTAAGACATCCTCGCGCGCGAGTGACCATGCTGGCTGCACGGCAACGCAGAACGTGGACAACCTCCCGCACGCGCGCAAGATTTCCCCAGGCGACTGACTCGCCGTCGCCGATGGTGCGCAGGTCCGGCCTGGAACATGGGAAGTGTCCATCGTGCGTGACTTGCGTCGTCACCTGCTCGCTGTCATGCGCGTCTGCACCGCATCGATGGCGCTCGCCTGCTCGGGCGACAGCGTCGCCGGTGTTCCCACCACGCCAACGATCGCCGACGAGCTGGTGCCCGGTGTGCCGATGGGATGGTATGGAAACTCGTCGCCTGCCTTGACGGTCGGGCTCGACCGCACGCATCGCCACGGCGGCGCGGCATCGCTCTACATGAAGGGCAACGGCAACTCGGGCACGAGCATGCTCTACGTGTACCAGATCTTCCGCGCCGACGCCTATCGGTCAAAGCGCGTGCGCTGGTCGGCCTGGGTGCAGCATGCGGATCTCACCGGCTCAGACGTCGGCCTCTTCATGCTCGTGGACGGGGCGCGCCAGACGCCGGCGTACGACGACATGAAGTCCCGCACGCTCACGGGCACGTCGGACTGGCACCTGATCTCGGTCGTCCTCGACGTGCCGGCCAATGGGCTTGGCATCCAGGCCGGCATGATCATGAACGGCGCAGGCACCCTGCGCGTGGACGACGCTCGCCTGGAGATCGTTGGACTCGACGTTCCGTCCACGAACACCTACGCGACGCCACTCACGACCTCGGAGGATTCGGCGGCGGTCGCCGTCTATTACGCGCAAGGCGGGAGTGCCCCGACGAACCTCGACTTCGAGGGCGTTTCCGCCACACCGCTCTCTGCGGTGGCCTGGCTGGGCGGCGCGGCGTCTCCGATCACCACCACGGATCCCACCGCGTCCCTCGGCGACCTCGATCCACTGAAGCAGATGATCGGCTCGGCGCACCTCGTGGGACTCGGGGAGGGCACGCACGGCACACGCGAATTCTTCCAGATGAAGCATCGCATCGTCGAGATGCTCGTGCGCGACATGGGATTCACGACCTTTGCGATCGAGGCATCCACGCCGGAAGCGAATGACCTGAATCGCTACGTGCTCGATGGCGAAGGCGATCCGAAGGTCCTGCTCTCCCGCTTGTACTTCTGGACGTGGAACACCCAGGAAGTGCTCGACATGATCCAGTGGATGCGGCAATGGAACGCGGGCTCGCCACTATCGCGTCGTGTGCAATTCCTCGGGTTCGACATGCAGTTCCCCGGCGAAGCCATGGACTCCGTGCAGGCGTTTGCGACATCGCTGAATCCAGCGGACAGCGCGTTCGTCGCGTTGCGGTTCAACTGCATGAACCCGTATCGCAATCGTGGCCGCCTGCAGGCAGACCTCAACGGGGCGTTCTACGCGGAGAAGGTGTCCGCGAGCGAGCAGGCAGCATGCAAGGCAGGGTTACAGCAGGTGTACGACCTCATTACCGCCGACGCGGGGAGATATCCCGCTGCCGCGTCGGCCGCGACGTTCGCCCTCCGGCTGCACGACGCCCGCCTCGTGCAGCAATGGGAGGGTCGTTGCGCGCTCCCCGGGTTCACGCAGAACCTCGCCCGCGACCGGTACATGGCCGAGAACGTCGGCTGGATCCGCGACCAGGCGGGTCCGAATGGGAAGGTCGTACTCTGGGCGCACAACGGGCACATCCAGTCCGTGGAGGGCTTCATGGGCGGCCATCTTCGCGCCGCCTACGGCAGCGACTACGTCAACCTCGGGTTCATGTTCGGCACCGGCGGGTTCAATGCCGTGGGACTGAATGGCGAGGGACTCAAGGCGTGGCAGACGAGCTTCGTGCCGACGAACTCCATCGAGGCCATCTTCGCCGGCACGAACAAGCCCGGGCTGCTCCTCGACACGCGCACGATCGCATCCGGCGGCGTGGCCGCGGCGGCATTTGGTGGACCCATCGCGATGCGATCGATCGGCTCATCGTACAATTCGTCGTCCGAGTCGTCGTTCTTCGGGCCGGAGACATTCCCGGGTGCGTTCGATCTCCTGCTCTACATCCAGGTGACCACGCCGAGCCGGTTGCTGTCGTTCGTCTTCAACTAGCACTACCGCTGTCCTGAGGGCGGTGCCGGCGGGGCGATTGACACAGCATAGCCAAGTATGTATATAGCATTATGGCTATGCAACGCGCTGTTTCCGGCTCGCTCGACGACGTCTTCTTCGCGCTCAGTCACCCCACCAGGCGCGCCATCGTCGCGCGCCTGGCCAAGGGCGAGGCGAGCGTGACCGAGCTGAATGCGCCCTTCGGGCTCAGCCAGCCGACCATCTCCAAGCACCTCAAGGTGCTGGAGCATGCGGGACTCATCGACGCGGGCCGCGACGCGCAGCGGCGGCCCCGCCGCCTGCGCCCGAACACCCTGAAGGACGTGGCCGCCTATGTCGAGCCCTTCCGACGCCTGTGGGAGCGCCGGCTCGACAACCTTGATCGCCATCTGGCGAAACCAAAACGCGAGGAACGCTGATGACCGCAGCACAACCCGGGGAAGCACAGGGATTCACCATTGACGAGGGCACGCACACGATCCGCTTCGAGCGCCGCGTCGCTGCCGACCGCGCGCGCGTGTTCGAGGCGTGGACGGACGCCGAGCAGGTGGCGGAGTGGTGGGATCCGGACGGCGAGCGACTCGTGACCTGCGACATCGACCTCCGCGTCGGCGGGTCGTTCTCCTTCGCAACGCGGCAACACTCGGCCATGCCCTTCGCGGGCACCTACCGTGAGATCACTCCGCCCGAGCGGCTCGTGTTCGAGTCGATGGGTGCGACCGGCCGGGTCACGTTGCAGGACGTGGGCGGTGCAACCCGCATGACGGTGGAGATCGTCTGCCAGTCCGCAGCGCAGCTGGAGCAGTTCGCGAGCATGGGCATCGCTGCCGGGACCGCCCGAACGGTCGACAACCTCGTCGTCTTCGTCCAGCGCGCGAGCTCCCTGCGTACGTAGCGGACGAGGTCCCCGGAAACGCGCGCCCCGCGGCATCAGTGCTTGCGGGGCTCGTGGCACGCGGTGGCGCCTGGTGCGGTGCCGCGAATCGCCAGCACGTGTCGCGGCCGCGCCGCTGAAGGCCCTCGCGGCCCTTCCCCTGCCGAGGGCGACCTTGTGCACGACTCCCGGGTACCACACTGTCTCCCCACGCAGTGCATCAGCCCCAAAACCTTCCGACCCCTTCATGTCGAGACTCCCGCACTTCATCCGCGGCAATACCGCGCCGATTCTCGCGGAGTGGGAGACGTTCGCGCGGAGCCTGCCCTTTGGCGACTCCATGGACATCGGCGCACTGCGGGATCACGCGAAGGCCATGCTCGGCGTCATCGCCGACGACCTGGGCGCGCCGCAAACGGCTGAAGAGCAATCGGACAAGGCCCAGGGCCGCTCTGACGCCGGCGCCTTCCGGTCACCGACCGCCGCGCAGGCGCACGGCGCGGGACGCGCCGAAAGTGGCTTCACCGTCGAGGAGATGGTGT
>JBDSTA010000236.1:0-8108 GCA_039928475.1 Gemmatimonadaceae bacterium
CCGGGGAGGGGTGACCGCGCCGTTAGAACCCAGAACGCGGTCGCCGCGGCGGCGTAGAGGTCGGTCTCCGGTCCGACGTGCTTGAAGTCGAGGATCTGTTCTGGTGCGCAGAACAGCGGCGTGCCGCCGAGGGCACCCGTCGCGGTGAGCGAGAACGTCAGGCCGTCGGTCGCCTTGGCCAGGCCAAAGTCGGCGAGCTTGGCTCGAGCCCCGTCGTACAGGACGTTGGCCGGTTTCACGTCGCGATGCACGATGCCCGCGGCATGCGCGGCGGCGAGCGCGCTCGCGACCTGCGCGCCGATCCGGAGTGCATCGCCGGCCGCGAGCGGCGCGCGAGCGATCCGTTCGCGAAGGGTCTCGCCCGGATAGTAGGCCATGGCGATGAAGAGCTGGCGGTCGTCCGTCTCGCCGGCATCGTACACGGTGGCAACGTGTGGATGCTCGAGCCGCGCGGCCGCGCGCGCCTCGACGCGGAAGCGAGCCACCGCGCTCGTGTCTGCCGCCACCGCGGCGGCGCGCAGGAACTTGAGCGCCACGCTGCGCTCGAGCTGCTGGTCCCACGCGAGGTGGACGTCGCCCATGGCGCCGCTGCCCAGGTGCCGCTCGATGCGGTAGCGGCCCGCAACCATGCCGCCATCCGGCGCGCGGACGTCTGCCGGATCGAGCAAGCGCAGGAAGTCACCCGCGCGCGCGGCGGCAGCCAGGAGCGACGAGACTTCGTCTGTCAGCGCCGAATCGGGCCCCAGGTCGCGCAGCCGCGCGGCGCGGCCGGTGGAGCCGAGCTCGATCAACTCGTCGAAGAGACGTCGCGCCTCGGCGTGAAGGTCAGTCGGCACCCCGAATCTTACCACCCCCCGCGGGGTGCTGCCAACGAGCTCGAGCGGAGTTCACACGCGGGCCGGCAACTTCGATGAAATATCCGCGCGGTGATTCTCGCTGAGGAAGGAGCAGCCCTCAGGTCATCACCGCTCACCGGATACGCACATGAAGAAGGCACTCCTCGGCACCTCCGCCATCGTCGTCATCGCCAGCCTCGGCGTGGCCATCGCCTGTGGTGACGGCACCACCGCCGTCGACAAGTCGACGCTCGCATATGGCCCCACCGTCAGCTTCGGGCAGGGCTCGGCGCGCGCATGGGTGCAGACCGACGCGTCAGGCACGGCGTCGTCCATCGGCATCGCCTTTACCGAGACCGCCCTGAACGGCCTGCCGACCACGGTCAGCGGCCCGAGTCCCACCGCGCTCATGGCGACGCTCCCGCTCCCGGCGGAAGCCGCGGGCACCGGCTTCGACCATGCCGAGCTGGGTTACAATCCGCTCGGGCATGATCCCGTGCAGATCTATGGCCTGCCCCACTTCGACATGCACTTCTACACCATCAGCGCGGCGACACAGCTCGCGATCCTGCCGAATGATCCGCAGTGGGCGACGAAGGCGTCGAACCTCCCCGCCACCACGTTCGTCCCGTCGGGCTACGTGGCGCCTCCCGCCCCGATCGCCGCGAGCGCGATCCCGCAGATGGGCGTGCACTGGTCGGACGTGAAGTCGCCCGAGTTCAATGGGCAGACCTTCTCGAGCACGTTCATCTACGGCTCGTGGGACGGACAGTTCATCTTCATGGAGCCGATGATCACGAAGGCGTACCTGGAGAGCCATCCGTCGAACGCGACGAGGAATATCCCGCAGCCGGCACAGTGGGCGAAGGCCGGCAGCTATCCCACGTCGTACACCGTGAACTACGATGCGACGGCGAAGGAGTACCGCATCGCTCTGGGCGGGCTGACGAAGCACTAGTCGCTCTGCGACGAGAGACGACCGGCTGCCGACACCATCGGCAGCCGGTTTTGTGCATCATGTGCCTATCCCCCGTCGCCACTGAGGATTCCTCGCTCGCTTACCCGTTGCAGGGACCGACGAGGAAGATCGAAATGGTATGCACGAGGCTCACGAGCACGAACGTGGCGCTCGCTATTACACCAGCCAGCGCCATGAAGCGCGTGCGACCCTCGCCCGTCTCGAGCGCCGCGTGGCCGGCCGCGTGTGCTTTCCCTGCCCCCGTTGCCTCCTGTCCTTCGTCACGCGTTGCGATCCACGAGCGCCACGCCGTGGCCGCAGCGGCCAGGCACACGACGAATGCAACGAGGCTCACGCCGAAGACGATCCCGCGCATCGCACCCACTGTCGGAACGGCGAGCGGGAAGAGCCGCGGGTAGCAGGCATGCGATGCGAGCGACAGGTTTGCGAGCGTCTGCACGCTCCACGCGACGAAGCCGCCCGCGAGGCCGAACCAGAGCGCCACCGGCCCCACTCGGCCGCGCGCGGGCGCGGGGTGCGCTTCGGCAGGCGGCGGCGATCGGTGAGCGCGGTCGGAAGGCATCGTCACCGAAGGTGTGGCGTGATGTAGAGCGTCGTGAACACGGCGAGCCAGACGACGTCGACGAAATGCCAGTAGATCGCGACATTCGAGACTGCCTCGTGTCGTGCTCGCGCGAAATGGCCGCGCATCGCGCGTATGAGCACGACGGCGAGCATGAGGAGCCCAACGAATACGTGCAGTCCGTGAAACCCCGTGATCGCGTAGAACAGGCCGCCGTAGGCATCGTGGGTCGGCGACAGTCCCTCGCGCCCGTACTCGACCCCCTGCAGCAGCAGGAAGACCGCGCCGAGCACGATCGTGGCGGCGAGGCCCGCACGCAGCCGCCTTGTTCGACCGGCGCGTATCCCCGCTTCCGCCCACCAGAGCACAGCGCTGCTCGTGACAAGCAGGAGCGTGTTCACGATCGGCAGCGGGAGCGAAGGGGCCTTCGTCGGCCACGGGTTCACCGAAATCGAGCCAAGATACAGGTAGCCGAACAGGAAATAGGAGAAGAACGCCGCCTCGGTACCCACAAGACCCATCATTCCCCACCACCCGACGCTCCGTCGACCGCTGCTGCCCTCGGGCAGCTCGCCGAACTCCGTGTCGATCACGCCGCGATATGCCGTCGCATCCCGCGGCCATAGCCAGGCGGCGATCCACACGGCGGCGAGCACGAGTCCCACGGCTGCGAGCCACCATCGGCCGAAGAGCAGGCCAAAGGCGCTGATGCCGAGTGACGCGGCGAGCAGCAGGGGCATGTAGCTGTCCTCCGGCATCCGCATGACTCCCGCCGGCTCGGCATCCAACGGTGTCGTCGCCAGCGTCTCGCGTCCGTCCACGAGCCGGGGACCGTGATCGAGTACCGAGCGCGCCGTCCCCTCGTCGAGCCGATCTTCCCATAGTGGGTGCCGACTGCCGATCGTCGGCAGTACCGCGAAGTTGTACGGTGGAGGCGGTGACGAGACGCTCCACTCGAGTGTTGGCGCGTCCCATGGGTTTGCACCGGCTGGCTCGCCATGCGTACGACTCCGCCACACATTGACGAGGAAGAGCACGAAGCCAGCGGCGAACAGGAAGGCGCCCGCCGTTTCCACGCCGTTGTAGACATCCCATCCGAGCCCGCCTTCGTACGTGTAGATGCGCCGCGGCATGCCCAGCAGCCCGACGATGTGCATCGGGAAGAACACGAGGTTCGCGCCGACGAAGACAGTCCAGAAGTTCCAGGTGCCGAGGCGCTCGTTCAGCAGTCGGCCGGTGAACTTCGGGTACCAGTAGTAGACGCCTGCCAGCACGGGGAAGACGTTGATCCCCACGAGCACGTAGTGAAGGTGCGCGACGACGAAGTAGGTATCGGTGAGCTGCCAGTCGAAGGGGACCGCGGCGGTCATCACCCCGGACACCCCGCCGATCACGAACAGCGCGATGAAGCCGAGCATGAATTTCATCGCTGCAGGGTAGACCGGGCGTCCGTCCCAGAGCGTCGCGAGCCAGGAGAGCACGGCGACCGCGCTCGGGATCGTGATCAGGATGCTCGCGCCGCCGAAGAACGCCAGCGAAAGCGGTGGCAGTCCCGTCGCGAACATGTGGTGCAGCCAGACCCCGAAGCCCAGGAGCGCGGTGAGCACGGTCGCCAGCGCGACGAACGTGTATCCCACGAGTGGGCGGCGACAGAACGTCGGCAGCGCGTCCGAGACGATTCCCATCGCCGGAAGGACGACGATGTAGACCCACGGGTGGCCGAACATCCAGAAGAGGTGCTGCCACAGGAGCGGATGCCCGCCCGCTGCCGGATCGTAGAAGTGCGTCCCGGCACGGCGGTCGAGGAAGAGCATGATCACCGCGACACTCAACGCCGGCAGCGCCGCGAGGTTAGCGAACGACGCGGTGAGCGTCCCCCAGACGATGATCGGCAGTCGGTTGAGTGACATGCCGGGCGCGCGGGTCTTGAACAACGTCGTCGCGAAGTTCACCGACCCAACGGTGGTCGAGATGGCGAGCAGCAACATCGTCAGCGCATAGAAGTCGATGTTGAGCCCGGGGTTGAAGGCGCGCGACGCGTAGGGGACGTAATCGAACCACCCGGCGTTCGGCATCATCCCCAGCGGCAGGCTCGTATAGAGGAACACCCCCGCCACGAGATACGTCCAGTACGAGAGCGCGTTCAGGCGAGGGTAGGCCATGTCGCGCGAGCCGAGCATCAACGGCCACAGGTAGTTGCTGAAGCCGGAGAGCACTGGCGCGGCGTAGAGGAAGATCATCGTGACGCCGTGCATGCTGAACAGCTCGTTGTACGTTTCCGCCGACACGAGATGCTGCCCACTCGTGGCGAGCTGGGTGCGCATGATCAGCGCCTCCACACCACCGACGACGAGAAAGAGGATCGCCGTGACGAGATAGCGCAGGCCGATCGTCTTGTGGTCCACCGACGACAGCGTGCCGCGCCACCCGGCTGGCGTTTCCCAGATCGCCGTGAGTCGCTCGTCCGTCGTCGTGCGGTGGATTTCTGGTGCGGCCACGCAATCCTCGTGGGCGAAGGTTGAGTCAGCGGAGCGTGCCGAGATACGCGACCAGGTCGCGCAGCTCGGCCGGCGTGAGCGGCATTGCCGGCATGCGCGATCCTTCCTTGACCGCCGGTGCATTGGGGATCCAGCGCGCGAGGTTCGCCGGCGTATTCGACAGTGCGCCCGCCCCGATGAAGGGGCGCGACGCGAGGTGCGTCAGGTCCGGTCCCACGCGGCCCTGGGCCTCGGTGCCTCCCACGGCGTGACAGGCGCCGCAGCTTCGCGTGAAGACGGCTCGGCCAGTGCGCGAAACGTCGTCCGTCGGCACGACCGATTCGCCACGGCGCTGCGCTTCCCACGCGCGAAACTCGGCGGGCGATTCCGCCGTGACCGCGATGGACATATTGGCGTGCTGAAGTCCGCAGTATTCGCCGCACGGTCCGCGCGATGTGCCCGCGCGATCCGCCTCCAGCCACATCTCGTTCACCTGCCCGGGAATCACGTCCGTCTTCCCCGCGATCTGCGGAAGCCAGAAGCTGTGAATCACGTCTGCCGACCGCAGGCGCACGCGCACCGGTTGCCCCACGGGCAGGTGTACCTCGTTCGCCGTGACGAACCCGAGGTCGGTGCCTGCCGCGTCGCTGTACCGCACTTCCCACCACCACTGATGGCCGGTGACGTCGAGCGTCACGACAGGCCTGCTCGGCGGGCGCGCCGTCGCCTGGAGCGTCACCATCGTCCCGCCGAATGCGACGAGCAGCACGATGACCGTTGCACCCACACCCCAGTAGATCCAGGCGAGGCCGGTGCGCACCTGCCGGCGCCCGGTGCCTTCGTCGTCGTCGCGGCGTCGCGCGATGCCTGCGACAATGGCCGCGATCACCAGCAGCACCACGACGCAGGAGGTCGCCGTCAGCCAGATACCCAGCCGCGCTTCGTCTCGCCCTGCACGACCCGTCGCGTCGAGATACGACGTGGTGCCATTGCATGCCGTCGCGAGCGCGAGCATCGCCGGGCCTGCGCGCGCGCGGAGTGGCACGCGGCGCTCAGTGCGCATTGTTGCGGCCCTTCATCGTGCTGCCGGACGTGGTGTCCTCATCCCCCAGGTTGCCTTGCCGCGCGCGCAAGGCCAGCGCCGCGGGAAATGCCCCGCCCTTCGACTCGATGTACGAGACGAGCTTCCAGAGCTGCGCTGGCGGCAACGCGCGAGCCCACGCCGGCATTCCCTGCGGACGCCCCTCGTAGATCGACTTGTAGATCGCCGCCGGCGAGCCGCCGTAGCGCCAGTACGTGTCGGTGAGGTCAGGCCCCATCCCGCCCTTGAGATCGTAGCCGTGGCACGACGCGCAGTTCATGTCGACGAAGAGGTCGTTTCCCTCCTTGATGGCCGCCATGTCCCCCGAGTACGGGTTCTTCACCGCTGTCTCGAGCGAGTTCGTCCCCACCCCCGCGATGTCTCCCATCGCCACCTGCGCGAGTGCGCCCTCCGCGGGAATGCCCCCGGTGTCTGCCGCGAGCACCGCACTCGTGCTGTTCTGTGGAAGCGTCCTGTTGCCGACCATGCCGCCGCGCACGTCCTGCGAGTCCTGGCGGCACGCGCCCAGTACGAGCGCAAGGACCGCGACGCGACCGAGGCGCAGCTCACTGCGGATGAACACACGCATCAGGGCGCTCCTCGCTCGGGCTTCGCCGTGGAGTGCGCGACATTCGAGGACGACGGTGTCGCCGACGGAATCGTGCTGCCCAGCGCGAAGACGTAGTACGTACTGCCGCGCTGCGGAAAGCCCGGCTGGCTCGCCGTCGTCATCGCGCCGCCGCCGACTCCCGCCGCGATCGCGACGTACTGGTGACCGTCCGGTCCGCGGTACGACATGGGCGCGCTGATGATTCCCGAGCCCAGCTTCCTGCTCCACAGCAGCTTGCCGGTGCGCGCGTCAACCGCCTTGAACCATCCCTCCACCGTACCATAGAACGCGACGTCGCCCGCCGTGACCATCGCGCCGCTGTACGTCATGAACTTCTCGGGAATGCCCCACCGCTTCGTACCCGTCGCTGCATCGTAGGCGATGAACTCGCCGTAGTTGCCACCCGGTCCCACGTGCCGCGTCATCTGCGCGCCCCAATACGGGGTGCCGGCGATGTAGCTCACCTCTCTGCCCTTGTAGTCCATGCAGATGTTCTGCGTCGTCACGTAGAACAAGCCAGTGCGCGGCGAGAACGCGCTCGGCTCGAAATCCTTGACGCCGACGTCTGCCGGGCAGATGTCGCGCACCCAGCGTCCCACCGGTACCGTGTGCTTTTCCGGGACGACGATCGGCATCGCCGTGATCGAGTCGATCCCGCTCGCCCAGTTCTCGTGCCCGAAGGGCTTCGCGACGAGCACCTCGCCGGTGGTGCGGTCGATCGTGTACGCAAAACCGTTGCGGTTGAACTGCACCATCACCTTGCGCGTCCGTCCGTGGACCGGCAGGTCGACGAGGATGTTCTCGTTCACCCCGTCGTAGTCCCACTCGTTGTGCGGGGTGAAGATGAAGGCCCATGTCGCCATGCCGTCACTTGCCCGTCGCGCGAATACACCACTCGTCCAGAGGTTGAGGCCCGGCCGCTGGTCTGCATTCCACGGCCCCGTGTTGCTCGTGCCGTAGTAGATCTGGTGGAGCTCCGGATCGTAGCTCACCCATCCCCACACCGCGCCCGCCCCGTGCTTCCACGCATTGGCGGGCCATGTCGTCACGCCCAGGTCACGTCCGCGCATCCATGAATAGAAGGGCTTGAAGTCCGCACCGATGCGGACGAGGGAGTCCGGACCCACGCTGTATGCGCGCCACAGTTCCTTCCCCGTGTTGACATCGAGCGCGGCGAGCCAGCCAGCGACGCCCATCTCGCCCCCCGAGTTGCCGACGTAGACGCGACCGTCGACGACGAGCGGCGCCATCGTCATCGTCGTCCCGTTCTCCACGTTCGCGAGTTGCGTGCGCCAGAGCTCCTTGCCCGTCGCCGCGTCCACCGCGACGGTGTGGTCGTCGAGCAGGTTGTAGATCAGCTTGCCCTCGTAGAGTGCCGCGCCGCGATTCACCGCGTCGCAGCACGCCTTGCCGATCGCCGTCGGTGTGGGGTTCGGCGAGAAGGTCCACTTGAGCTGCCCACCCGGCTTCGTCAGGTCGATCGCGAAGGCGCGATTGGGGAACGGGGAGACGATGTACATCGTGTTGTCGGCAACGAGCGGCGTCATCTCGTGGCCATAGTGC
>JBDSTA010000237.1:0-5740 GCA_039928475.1 Gemmatimonadaceae bacterium
GCAGCACGCCGCTCGATGGGACGACGATGTCGCCGTCGAGGGTGCGATGGCTCGTGGCCGTGACGCGCAGCGAGAGCGTCGCATCCGTGGTGAGGCCGCACGCGAGGAAGCTTCCGTCGTCGGCCACCGGCGCGCGAATGCTGAACGGCATCGAGCGGAGCTTGTTGTCCTTGATGCCGACCTCGGTCCAGTTCACCGTGACGACGCCGCCGTCCGGGCGCGCGCCGTTGCGCGCGTCACTCACGGATCCGTAGAGCATGCCGGGCCGCGAGGGATCGCCCTTGCCGCAGCGCGCCGCGCGCAGCACCGCCACGGATGGCGTGGCGAGGTCCATCGACGAAATGCCGTCGGCGGACACCTCGAACGCGCGCAAGGGCGACTCGATGCCGAGGGCGAGCAATGCGTCGTGCTGGAAGCCGATCACGTAATGGCCCGGCACGAGGCCGGACACCATGTAGTGCCCCGCCGAGTCCGAGATGCCGGAGAAGAGGCGGCGCTCGGACGGGCCGCGCACCGTATCGGTGAGTGCGACCTGGATGATGGCGCCGGCGAGGGGCGCGCCCGCGACCGAGTCGAAGACGATACCGCGCACGGCGCGCGCGGGCGCCTGGGCAGCGACGCTCGTCGCGAAAAGAAGACTGTAAACGATGGTGAACGAACGCACGGCTTGTACTCCTTACGAAGGTGGCAGCCAGTACGTTTACCACCTGACGTTAGCCCATCCGGTCACTGTATGCAATTGCCAAAACAGGTCAGGAAGCTGTCAGGGCTGCCATGAGCCGCTGGAGCATGCCGTCCATCGCACGGTTCTCGTACCAGTGCCACACGAACACCATGTCGTGCTCGGGGTCCACCCAGATGATGTTCGAGCCATTGCCGAGGGCGGCGTAGCTCCCCGCTGGCGCACTCGGCCACTGCTTCCGCTGGGTATTGAGCCACCAGAGATAGCCGTAGTCGGGGCCATGCGCGCTCGGCGTCACGGCGTCCGTGAACCACTGCGACGACACGAGCTGCTTCCCGTTCCAGCTTCCGCGGTTGAGTGCGAGCAGGCCGAAGCGCGCGAGGTCCTCGGAGTTGATCCAGAGGCCCCCGCCCCAGCGCGTGCCACCGCTGACACTGCCAATCTGTTTCCCATTGATGTCGACGGTGGAGTTCGCGTACGGCACCCAGCGCCAGTCGCCCGACGCGCCGATGGGGTCCATGACCTCCTGCTTGAGCACGTCCGGGAGCGCCCTCCCGAAGAGGCGCGCGAGCGAGAGGGAGAAGCGATTGATGCGGACGTCGTTGTACTCGTAGCGCGCGCCGGGCTCCTCGATCGCGCGCGGCTTGCGCGCACCGTTGCCGAACTGCTCGACGCCGACGAAGTCCGCATTCTTCCCCCACAGCTCACCTTCCCACTCGCTTTCCTGCTGGAGGTGGTTCTTCCAGGTGATCTTCGCGTTGTGGGGCGCGTCGTAGCCGCCGTCCTTTATGTAGAGCGCCACAGGGTCGCCTACGCTCCGGATGAGCTTCCGGTCGACGGCGACTCCAGCGAGCGTGGACAGGAAGCTCTTCGCAATGCTGTACACGGGGTCGTTGGCCTTCACGTCGCCGAACTGCGCGACGATGTAACCGTGGCGCAGGACGATGCCGTTCGTGCTCGCGCGACTCGCGGGCAGCGGGCCGAGTGGCGGGCCGAAGGTCCGCACCTGGTCGCGCTCGAAGTCCCAGTTGCTGCCGTGGCTCAGCGCGTAGTCGACGGCGTCCTTCAGCTTCGCGGAGTCGAGGCCGACCTCGGCGGGGCGCCTGGTCTCCCAGCGGCCGGCGGGTGGGAAGTAGGACTGCGCGCCGAGCTGTGACGCGAGCGTGACGACGACGAGCAGGGCGAGGCGGAGATTTCTCATGACGAAAAATGACTCCAGGGGAAAAGCCCCGCCATGCGGAAATCCGAGCCGACGACCGCTGTTGCCCACGTCCGACACTGGAATCGCCCGTTGAAGCAGGTGCATACGCCTCGCTACGCTCGGGGCGACAAGTGGCTATGATTCCCCGCCCTCCGACCCCGAAGACAAAGTGATCCATCTCGCCCTCGCACTCCTCATCCAGGCCCAGGCCACTCCGCCCGCGCCGCGACGCAACGTGCCCGACCCTGGCGTCATCGCGACCGGACAGCGCGTGTCGCCGGCGGGCGTCCAGAGCGTGTTCACGGGCCGCGTCGCCGGCGTGCGCTTCGGCGCGTCGTCCGACGAAGTGTGGGTCGTGGCGCCGAGTGCGACGTACCGGCTCGACTGGCGCGGCAATGCCGTGAGGGCGAGCGTGCGGCTCGACGGCACGCCCGGCGTGCACGGCATCGCGATCGATCCGTCGACCCAACGCGCCTACGTGTCGTCCGTCGGGCGGTTGCCCGCCGTGTCGTCCATGCCCGGCGCGCCCGCGACGCGGCAACCGGCGGTCACCTACCTGAGCGCGCTCGACGCGAACATCACCGGCGAAGGCGCCACACCACAATGGCGCTCCACGGGGCTTGGCGACTACATGGCTGGCTCTCCCGCCATCGCGACGCGCGCCGCGCCGGATGGCAAGCGATACGCGGCGCTGCCCCTCCCCGCGAATGACGCGCTCGCCGTCATCGACGCCGATCGCGGCACGCACATCCGCACCATCCCACTCGGCGTCGAGCCCATCGCCGCAGTCATCGCTGCCGACGGACGCACGGCCTGGGTGAGCATCCTCGGCGGCGCGAAACCCACAGCCGCGGACCGCAGCACCCGGCAGTGCTGCGACCCGCGCGTCGAGGCGGTGCGCGTGGACGCGCGCGGCATCGCAGAGGCGGGGTCCGTGTCGCGCGTCGATCTCGTGAGCGGCACCGTGACGGCCGACATCAAGGCCGGTCGTCATCCCACCGCGCTCGCGTGGGATCGCCGCGCGCAGCTGCTCTACGTCGCCGACGGCAACTCCGACTCCGTCACGGTGATCGACACGAAGTCCGCCGCGCTCGCGGCGCGCATCGCGATCGCGCCGTTCCGCCAGCGGCTGGTGGGCCTCGCACCCACCGCCCTCGCACTCACGCCCGATGGCCGCACGCTGTTCGTCGCACTGGGCGGCGCGAACGCCGTCGCCATGTATGACGTCGCCAACGGTGCGAAGGGCGCGCGACTGCTCGGCCTCATTCCCACGGCATGGTATCCGTCGAGCCTCGACGTGAGCGCCGACGGCAAGTTCCTCGCGGTTGGCGCACTGCTCGGCGTCGGCTCTGGTGAAGGCGCGACGGCCGGCAAGCGCGGACACTACGTGCATGCTGTCCGCGGGTCCCTGAACGTGCTTGCCATTCCCTCCGCCGCCGAGCTCAACGCATTCTCCACCGCGGTCGCGACGAACAACCGGCTGACGCTCGCGAGCTCCGCCGCTCCGCGCGAGCTCGCCGCGAGCAACACGCCGCGCGCCGTGCCGCAGCGGCCGGGCGACCCGAGCCTCATCAAGCACGTCGTCTTCATCATCCGCGAGAACCGCACGTACGACCAGGTGCTCGGCGACCTCGATCGCGGCGCGCGTGATTCGTCGCTGGTCACCTACGGCCGCGACGTCACGCCCAATGCACACGCGCTGTCGGAGCAGTTCGTCACGCTCGACCACTTCTTCGCGTCGGGCGGCAACTCGGCGGACGGACACAACTGGCTCACGCAGGCGAACGAGACGGACTATCCCATGTGGCCGCTGTACTTCGGGCGGAGCTATCCGTCGGAGGGCGCGGATCCACTTGCGTACTCGTCGGGCGGATTCCTCTGGGACGCCGCCCTCTCGAGGAACAAGTCGGTCGTCGTGTTCGGAGAGTACGCCCCGGGGCCGCGCACCAACTCGTCCGGCGCGCGCGACACCATGCTCACGAAGTACTTCGCGCGCCCCGACGACTTCGCGTACCATCGCGAGCTCCTGCGCGACCGCTACGACACGCGCTCGCCCATTCCGTCGCTCGATCACCTGCTCGTGCCCGAGTACCCGGGCTGGACGCAGGAGGCGCCGGACGTCGTGAAGGCCGGCGACATCCTCTACCATCTCGGCGAGTGGGAGAAGGCGCGCGCGATGCCCAACCTCACCATGATCATCCTGCCGAGCGACCATACCGAGGGCACGTCGGCGGGTTGGTGCGCGCCGAAGGCGTGCGTCGCGGACAACGACCTCGCGCTCGGCAACCTCGTGCAGGGGCTCTCGCACTCGAGCTTCTGGAAGGACATGGCGATCCTCGTCGTCGAGGACGACGCACAGAATGGCGTCGATCACATTGACGGGCATCGCACCGTGGCGCTCGCGATCTCGCCGTATGCGCGCCGCGGCGTCGTGGACTCCACGTTCTATGTGCAGCCGTCGATGCTGAAGACCATCGAGCTGATGCTCGGCCTGCCTGCCCTCTCGATCTTCGACCTCGTGGCGACGGACATGCGAGCGAGCTTCACCGACACGCCCGACCTCGCGCCGTACACGGCGGTGATGCCGAAGCAGTCGCTCCTCGACAAGAATCGCCGCGCAACGGGGTATCGCGGGCCCGACGCCGCGCTGCAGCGGCAGGCGGCGCTCGCCTCGGCGCGCATGCGCTTCGACGTTCCCGATGCCGCGCCCTCCGAGGCGCTCAATCGCATCCTCTGGCACGATGCGAAGGGTTGGAAGGTGCCGTACCCCACGGTGCGTCGCTCGCTCTTCTTCCCGATGTCGGTGGACATCGCCGATGAGGATCGCGACGAGAAGGAAGCACGGAGACCAGACAAGTGAACACGAGACGACAGTTCCTCATCAAGGCGCCGGTCGGCCTCCTCGGCGTCGTTGCCGCCTGCCAGGGTGGCGACACGAAGGAAGCTGCGCCAGCGACACAAGCAACGCCGGGCGCGCCGCCGGCGTTCAACACGGCGCCTGGTGTCGGGCCGGAGGTCACGGCGCAGACCTTCGCGGAAGCCGAGAAGCTGGCGCAGGTGACGATGACGCCTGCCGAGCGCGAGATGGCGGCGAAGAGCTGGCGGTCAGCGATGGCGCCGATGCTCGAGCGTCGCGTCGGGCCGCGCAAGGTGGCGTTCGAGGATACCGTGGCGCCGGCGTCGCACTGGGATCCCGTGCTGCCGGGCATGAAGGTCGGCGTCACGCGCGACCGCTTCGTGCGATCGCCAGGAGGCAGCGTGCCGTTGCCGGCGTCCGACGACGCCATCGCCTTCGCGCCCGTGACGCAGCTCTCGCGCTGGATCGAGACGAGGAAGCTGACGTCCACACGCCTCACCGAGATCTACCTCGCGCGCATCGCGAAGTACGATTCGAAGCTGCGCTGCATCATCACGCTCACGCGCGATCACGCGCTCGCGCAGGCGAAGCAGGCCGACGCCGAGATCGCGTCGGGCAAGTATCGCGGTGCGCTGCACGGAATTCCGTACGGAGTGAAGGACCTGCTCGACACCGCGAACATCGCGACGACATACGGCGCCGAGCCGTTCCGCAATCGCGTGCCCACCGCGGACTCGGCGGTCGTGCATCGCCTCACCGAGGCCGGCGCCGTCCTCATCGCGAAGCTGAGCCTCGGCGCACTCGCGCTCAACGACATCTGGTTCGGCGGGCAGACGATGAACCCATGGCTACTCGAGGAAGGCGCGTCGGGTTCGAGTGCGGGGCCGGGCGCCGCGACGGCGGCAGGCCTCGTTGGATTCTCCATCGGCAGCGAGACGGGCGGCAGCATCATCAGCCCAGCGATGCGCTGCGGAATCACCGGCCTGCGGCCAACGTTCGG
>JBDSTA010000238.1:0-12363 GCA_039928475.1 Gemmatimonadaceae bacterium
TCGTTGATAGGAGCAAGTACGGATCTTGGCCCGGTTGCATCACGCTCCCCTCGAACGCCGCAACACCGTGTCGGAGATGAGTGGCGTGTCGCCACCAGTGGCCTCGCGGTGAATCCGGAGCGTTCCCCCGTCGAGCACCCACCGCTCCACGATCCTGATGTCCTGTTGGATGAGTGTGACCAGCGTAGTGACGACAAGCGTATCCCCTGCCCAGCCACTGGTGACCTTCTTGTTGGAGGTGACCTCCTCCGTTGTCGAGCTTCCATTCGCTTCCGTGCTCAGGAGCGCTGTGGCCGGCACCACGCGCCCAACGCCGTCGGGTGTGTACACCTGGGTCGACCGACGAGGATGCTGTGCATCATAGGCCGCTTCGGTGGCGACCATGATGCTGTCGTTCGCATCAACGATGTCGAGCGTGAATGACGACGGGCCGGCGAAGTTGGACCGGCTCGCGGCGATGTCGAGTTGCCAGTGCCCCGTGAAGCTGGTCCGCACGGCAGGCGCGGGAGCAGTCGATTGAGCGCGCATGCTTCGCGGGCTTCCGACAACGGCGATCGCGAGAAGGAGAACGGTGGCGCAGCGCGATAACGACATTGGCCAGGTATCGGAGGGGATCGAACGCAGATGTACGCGGGCGATACCTCACTTTATGCCGAGCCATTGAAACACTGGCAATTCCGACGTCCGCGTGATGTAAGAGGGTTGTACGCGTGCAGCTTCTCGCGAACCATCCAGAATCCTTACCAAACGCTGCAGTAGCGCAAACGCGCCGGAGCGGACCAGCGAGAATAGTTCGCAACCCGCCTTCATCCTGGCTCCTGCCGTCCCTCCCTCAGCGTCTCGTCACCCCCTGATGCTTCTCATCCCGCGTGTCATTGCCGTTGCCGGCACCTTCGTCATGATTGGCTGCGCGCTGTCAACAGGCTCCTCCCCCGCATCTTCCCGCGACAGGTTCCAGGCGGCCGCGCCGAGCCAGGTCGTCTTCCCCACGCTGGCACGCGGCTCGGTGCCTGACTGCGACACCACGGCGAACGCTGTCCCGTGCCGCCTGCGGTGGCCGATTCCCACAACGACGGCGCGCAACTTCGCCGGCAGCGCGTTCGTGCGAGGAGACACGCTGACGTTCGTCGCCGCATCCTCCGACTCGGTCGAACTGCTCTCTCCGTTCAGGCTGCCGATGGCGCGAGTCGGCACCGAGGACCTCTGGGTCGCGTCGCTGCGCGTACACGACCTGGACCACGCCATGTTCAGCTACGTGATGCTCGCGAAGACCGAGACCACCATGGCGCCGAAAGTATTTCTTGGCCCACAGGCGCCTCGTCCCATGGCGCGAGCGATGGCACTGCGCGGTGCCGTGCGGACCGACTCGCTTTCCTACACGGACGCGCATGACGTGCGCAGTATGCGCGCAGTCGTGAGCTATGTCCCCGAGGGATGGCAGTCGACCGTGGCGCGCAGTGTGGTGTACATGGGTGACGGGAACGCGGTGAGGCGGCTGGCACCGCTCCTCGACACCCTCATCACGACGCACGCGTTGCCGCTCGTCGCACTCGTCGGCGTCGCGGCGGCCCCGGTCATCCAGAGTCAGCCGGAGTCCGAGTTCGGCCGCGCCCGGGAGTACGTGT
Source organism: Gemmatimonadaceae bacterium (assembly GCA_039928475.1). Taxonomy (GTDB): domain Bacteria; phylum Gemmatimonadota; class Gemmatimonadetes; order Gemmatimonadales; family Gemmatimonadaceae; genus AG11. The sequence continues at coordinate 1,626 of JBDSTA010000238.1, forward strand.
TCGGATTCCAGGCCGATACGGCGGCATTTCTCACGCACGAACGGTTCGTGCTCGAGACCGTGATTCCGTGGGCCGAGCGCACCCTGGCCGTGCCGCACGAGCGGGGACGGCGCTTCGTCTGGGGCTATTCCAACAGCGGCGCCTTCGCGGTCACGGTCGCCCATCGCAACCCGTCTCTCTTTTCCGTGGCAATGGCCGCTTCCCTTTCGGGCGATGCGCTGCCACCCGGCGGCAAGGGGGAGGCGCCAGCGTACTTCCTGACGGCGGGCACCTTCGAAAAGCGTGTCCTTCCGGCGTCGCGCGCGCTTCGCGAACAGCTCGAGCGTGAAGGTAGCGTCGCCCGGCTCGACACCTTCGTGAGCGGCCACGATGCGTATGCGTGGGAGGAGCTGTTCGTCCCGCAGCTTCGATGGGCACTCTCCCATTCCACCGCGCCATGAGACCGTCATGCATTGCGACGCAGACTCTTCCAACCGGAGCACCCGAGCGTGAACAAGCTCTTCATCACGACATCCCTGACAATCTGCAGGCGAGCGGCACTCGGCTTGGCTCCTGGGTTGCTGATGGCAATCGGCGTGACGGCGTGCACGGGGGTGCGCCAGAATGCAGTCCTCACCGCCGACGCGGACGCGGCGTTGCGCGAGCGTCTCATGAGGTTGGGCGAGCGCGATCAGCGTCACCGAAGTCGTCTCACGCAACTCTCGCGGACTGTGCAACCCGGTGTGGCAGGTTCGGCGGAGCTCGATTCACTCCTGCGCGAACAGGCCCTCCTCGACGCTGCGAACGTGGACAGCCTGAAAGCGATCTTCGATGCGGAGGGATGGCCGACTGCGAAGCGTGTCGGTACGCCGGCCGCGCTTCAGGCGTTCCTTGTCGTGCAGCACTCCCCGCTCCCTTTCCAGGAGCGGATGCTTCCCGTGCTGGAACGCGCGGCAGCGTCTGGAGACGCCCGTCCGTCGGACGTGGCGATGCTCACTGATCGAGTGTTGATGCTGCAGGGAAAGCCGCAGCGCTACGGCTCGCAGCTCAAGGTGGAGAATGGCAAGCCAAAGCTGTGGCCTGTGGAGGACGAGGCGAACGTCGACGCCCGGCGCGCAGCGGTGGGGCTCGGTTCACTCGCGAGCTATCTGCGCATGTTCGACTCGGCGCCCGCGGCTGCGATCGCCGGGGGAGATTCTACCGTGACGGCGGGCCGTGTCCTGCGAGTCGTCGCTCCCGCACCGGGCACGACCAGCGCACCCATCGAGGGCTCGCCATGTCTCGGATTGGCCCGGTCGACTCCGACCGAGGATGCTGTGAAATCCGGGACCGATCCGCTGTCGACGGTGACGGCGGTCGTCGCGGGCAGCCCGGCCGCCCTTGCAGGCTTGCTGACTGGAGACGTGATCGTCGCCGTCGGCGACAAATCGGCAGCGAACCCGGATGTGTTCGACATATCGACACCCGGAGAACGCCTGTCACTGCGAATCAGGCGAGGTGGCATCGAGAAGACCCTCGTCCTGGTCGCCGGGCGGCGTGATGCTGCGAGTGGCCACTGCATGGTGCTGTCCGGGAAGTGAAGGTGGTGCGCGGTTGACGCGCACCACGAGGCTCAAGGCTTCGGACGCGTCACCATGGTGCCGCCCGGGACCATCACTGCACCGGGAGGTAGCTGCATGCCCTGCATGCCCTGCATGCCCGGCACTGTCTTCACTTGTGCACGACCCATGTAGACAGCAAGTGGCTCGAGGCCCATCTCGTGACGCCGTGCGTCCACGTTCGCCGAATCCTCGAGTGGCTGCACGCTGGGCGCACCATCGACGACGCGAATCTGTGTTGCATATCGCTGCGGCTTGCCGGCATGCACCAGAACACGATCGGTCAGATACGCGACGTCGCGAAGGTCGGCTTCGCCGGCCCGTGCCGCCGCGGACATCTGCTCCAGCGCCTGCCGTTGAAACGCGGTATCGCGATCCGCATGCTGCACGAGGAGGAACGCGGCGTGCGCGGCCTCTGCACCAACCGCGCTGCGCGTGGGCCATCCTCTCCGTCCGATCAGCTCCTTGAGCCAGGCGCGGTTCTCCCCATCGGTCGACCTGATTCGCTCCGCCTGCGCGGAGTCGATCATGATCACGGATCCGACCGTCGCCCCCGGACTCATGACCATCTTGCGCACCGACTGATCGAGTTGTCCGCGCTCCAGTAGCTGCCGTTGCAACGTCGTGTCCACCTCTGGAGCCTGTCCGTGGGCCGGTCGCGCGGAAGTGACCGTGCATGCACAGGAAAGAGCGAGAAGAGTGCGTCGAAAGATCAGAATCGGAGTCATCGCGGTTGTCGAGGGAGGGTTTGCCTCCCAGTCTAGGTCTCCCGTTCAAGGCGCAGGCGAACTCAGTGTCTGCTTGGTGTAATGGTGTTGTAGCTGACGGCACCATGGGCGTCGATCAACACTGCGCCCATCTCATCTCCGAAATCGTCTGCGCTCACCGACAATCCTGGTGGCGAACGCCACGCTCCGCCGTTCACTCGTACGCTGACGAGGTGCAGACCTCGCGCGGCGTTCAGGTGAACCTGCCACACACCGCCAGCCGCTCGCCGCATCGCAATGATCTTCCACTCCGAGAGGTCGCTGCGCAGCTCGACCGTTCTCGCGGACGGCGCCCGTAGCGAGACGGTCCGCGCGATGCCCTGCCCCGCGCCCTGCGAGGATGTGTCACTTCCAGTCGCGTGGGAGTCTGATGAGCTGTCATCGTTGCTGATGCTGAACCCGAGTACGGCGTCGGCCGGTTCCTCCGGCGACAGACGAGAACGGGGATCATCGCGCTCGCCTCTCCGTGCACGCTGCCGCAGGGACACGCCTGCGCTGAGTCGGAAGGAGGTAGGTTGATCCTGCCTCACCACTCCGCCTTCCCGCGTGCTCAGTCGCGTCACGATCCCAATGCTCGGTGAGAGCTGCCGCGTGAGATCGGCGTCGATCCACCCGGCGTGTCTCACTGACTGCCCCACAAAAACCCGCGCACAGCAGGCACTTAACGGAAACCCGATTCTCGCACGAAACGTTGTAGCACCCCAGAAGGTGCTGAGCTGGAGCACCGGCACTACGGCATTTCTGAGCTTCGGACGATCGGTCACGGCGCTCTGTCGCAGCGCGGCTTCCGATGGGGAGATGGTGTCGTGCGGTGTTGCGGGCGTACTGACAGTGCCGGCAACGACATATGGCCGAATGGATCCCGCGCCCGCGGGCCCGAGCACCGCGACCGCTTCCGCTCCCGCGCTGACGAACACCCTCCGCCAGCTCTGGCTTACGCCAAAGTAGCCCGTTGGCACAACACCTCCGCTGCGCACCGCTGTCACACCCACGTTCAACTCCCAGTGCGCGCGGTCATCTTCACTGCTCGAGAACATGGCGTTCGCGGCAAGTGCCGCAGCCGAGCCCGAGCGACCCGACACCGACATCTCTGCCATCCGTCCCAGAACGCGACGTGGCCCGCGCAGAGCGATCTCGCCCGTGCGGTCCGCTGCCAGCACCTGAACTGCCGACGACGGCGCAGAGCGCTGCACATTCGGGAGCTCGCGCTGTGCACGTACACTCGAAGCGCAGCTCACGGTGATCAGTATCGCGGTCGCAACCGGCCGTCGCGCCCTCATGGGTATCGCTGGTTCATGGGGCAATTGGCTCGGGCGGACGTTCCCCTGGCCTGGCGCGCCGCGTCGCGGCATCCAGCGACGCCGGCACATTTACGCGTGGCGCATTGATAGGACCATAGGACTGGAAAGCAGCGAGGGCTGATCCGCCACGACTCATCACGCGCGCTACATGGGTCTGAAGTCCCTTCAGGTCCGGCCTGCCCCTGCTCGCCTCCATGAGCCGCGAGAGACCTTCGACTGCGGTGTCCACGGGGACGCCGCGCGTGATAAGGTCGACCATCACGACGAACGACATCCCCATGCTCCCGGTAGCTCCAGCGGCGCGAAGCCGCTGCAATGCGGCGCCGGTCACCCCCATTCGCACGGCCGAGGCCCCCGCCTCCACGTCGACGTCGTCGGCACTCCCCAGCGCATTCTGCGCCACATCCAATGCATTCGCGTACGTGACGAGGACGTCGACGATCTGCCGCTCCGACGCGCCTTTCGCCGCGCCCTCTTGTGCCTTTGCCTGCAGCAGCGCCGTTGGCAATCCGCGCGCGCGCGCCGCCTCGATGATGCGAGCCACATCGCTGTGGCTCGCCGATTCGACGTTCCCCGGAGTGCGCTGTGCGGCGAGGGAGAGCGGCACGCCCATGGACGCAGCGACGAGGAGGCGCAACACGCGACCAGCGTACGGCAGTGAGCCGCGATTGGCGCTCTTCATGATCAAGTGCTCGGCACAAGGAGGAGGGAGTTTTCCGCACCGAACCCATCGTCGGGTCCGCGCGGAGCGAGTGGATCGACTGTCCAGCGCGTGCCGTCGACGACGAAGGCGTAGGTGTGCACCCCGGGACGAACACGCACGCGGACTCTCCATTTGCCACCGACACTGTCGCGGGTCAATGCAGTGGCGGTCGTGTCCCAGGCGTTGAAGTCGCCCACGAGGGCGACGCGCTGCGCCGCCGGCACATCGAGCAGAAACGTCGTCTCCGGCTCCGCCGCTCGTCCATGTGCGACACGCGCCCGGGGGACCCCGCTCCACGCTACCGAGATTGCTCCGATCACGATGAGCAGTGCTGCCGCCACTTGCCAGCTGCGTCTCACTCCATGCGAAAAGCGCGATGGCGAGCGGTCGGATCGCCCGCCCCAAGATGCCTCCAGCTTGAGATGAAGTCGGAGGCGGACCGCATCGGCATCAAGAAAGGGCCGCTCGTACCTTTCATGGAGGGCGCGTACGATACGTATCGCCTCCTTCCATTGAGCCATGTCGCGCAGCTCGTCCGTCATCGTTCGCCCACTCGAGTTGGCGCGATGAGCCTGCGCATCACGTCGCGCGCCCGCTTCACGCGCATCTTCAGCGCGGACTCGCTCTCGCCGGTCAATCGCGCCATGTCCTTGTATCCCATCCCCTCACCGTGCTTGAGCAGCATCGCTTCGCGCGATCGTTCGTCCAGCGCCGCGAGTGCTGCATACAGAGCATCTCCCTTACTTTCCTCTGTGGCTGCCGATTCCGCCGCGTGATCGATCGCCCTTTCGTCGCGGATGAACCGCTGGGTCCAGCGCCTGTTGCCGCGATTCGCCATCCGGCACTGGTTGACCAGAATCTGGAACAGCCACGCATGGAACTGCGCTTCTTCCCGGTATCGTGGCAGCGCCTGGTATGCGCGAAAGAATGTTTCCTGTAGTACGTCCTCAGCACCTTCCGGATCGGTCAACACTCTGCGGGCATATCTCAGGCATGATCGGAAGTGTTCATCCACGAGCTGGCGAAATGCGTCCTGATCACCGGCACGGGCGAGAGACACGAGTGCAGAGTCATTCATGTCCTGAGTACAATGCCGGTCGTGGTGGAATCGTCACTTGCGAGGTGATTGTGCATTTCGTGTGACGGATGAGCGCCCGACGGCATTTCACTGGGCACACCCGCGACGAGCCGGCTCATCGCCCGATGTGTCGGCAGTCGCACCGCTCAGGGATCCTGCCCATGACTCGCTTCTCCGCCGCCAGCGCTCTGCTGTTCGCCACTCTGACTGCTGCGGCATGTGCAGAGACTGGCGTCACCGATCCGACTGCTGTCTCCTCGCTTCCGCATTCTCTCGCCGTCAGCTCCGATTCTTCGACGAGCAGCGCCGTCATTCGCGGAATCGTGCAGGGTGACCGCACCGTGCCCAGCGATACCACGCGTGAGCGCGTAGCCGGCGCGACGATCATCGTCTCCCGTGAACAGAGAGATTCGGTGGGCAATGGCCCGGCGACCGTGACGTCGGTGCTCATTGGCTCGATCTCCACCGATGCCAGGGGCGAGTTCGAGCTCACACGCGTGCCCGCCGGCGCGTACTTCAGGCTGGACGTGACGCCGCCGTCGACGTCCCCCTACCGCGCCGGCACGAGCGGCACCGTGTCGTTCGCACCGGACACCCGGGTGCTCGCAGTCGTCAACCTGACTTCGCACTGAAGCTCGGTTCCGCACGGAGCACGCGCGCTTTGCGCAGTGCTCCGTGCGGAGCGCTCACTGCTGACACGCTGCGGTGGGATCGGTCCTTCGTCCATCCACGACGGGGCGATGGTCGAGATTCGCCACCCGTTCCGCGACGTCGTGGATGAACTGCGTCACGCTCCGGTAGTGTCCGAAGTCCAGATACTGTGGCTCATCGGTGACCTGGTGGTAGTCGCGATGCCCCCCGGTCGAGAAGAAGGTCACGGGAATGCCGAACCTCGCGTACATCGCGTGGTCGCTGCGACAATAGATGTTGCCCGCATGGCCATTTGCATCGAGCGAATAGTCGAGCGTAAGGCGGGCCCTGGTGTCGCGATTCACCGCTTCGACGAGGTCACCGAGCTCCGTCGACAGTCGCCGGGAGCCGATGAGCTGCACGTACCCCGAGTCGCGACCGCGAATCTCCACGTCCTCCTTCGTCCGTCCGGTAACGTCGTCGCTCGCGCCACGCCCGATCATGTCCACGTTCAGTTGCGCCACGACGGAATCGAGCGGCACGGTTGGGTGATCGGTGAAGTAGCGCGAGCCGAGCATACCCTGCTCCTCTCCCATGTGCCACACGAACAGCAGTGACCTGGCCGGCCGGCGCTTCGCATGAGCGAACGCCTCGGCAATCTCGAGAACGCCCATCGATCCGGATCCGTCATCATCGGCTCCGTTGTGAATCGAGTCTGGCCGTTCTCCATGAAGGGCGTGCAGGCTGTCGGTGAGTGCGCGAATGCGAGCCGCCTCGTCGGCGTTCGGGCGACGTGCAGCACGCTCGGCTCCTTCAGGCCTGAGGATCCCGTTCGAGACGCGCATCGAGTCATGGTCCACTGGCTTCGATCTGATGCCGATATGATCCGTGTGCGCTCCCATCGCCACGTACTGGCCGCGAAGCCGGCGATCGGAGCCGCGAAGTACGGCCACGACATTTCGACCGGGCATCCGCGTGATCGTGAACCGCAGATCGGCGTCGCTCGTGCGTCCCGCGCTTCCGCGAACCGCGTTGGCGACGGTCGATCCGAGGAGGGCTTCCGCAGCTCGCGTATTGAGCAGGAGCATCGCGCTCCCGGTAGGAGACGTCGGGATGACGCCGACGTTTCCCGTCGGCGGCAGATACATGCGCGTGATCGCGGGTGTGATCCTGCTCTGGGCCGTGATGACGCCGACCACAGCTGCCGACGCGAGCATCGTTTCGTATGCTCGGTATCCCGTGGACGCCAGCAACTGCGGAAGATTGTCCGGGTTGCTGGTGCGCGGACTGAGCAGGATCATCTTCCCACGCACCTGCTCGGGCGTCAGGAGCGACGTCGTATCGAACCCCATCCCGAAATACACCACCTCGAGCGGGCCGCGCAGGGGACCACGGCCGAGCGGCCCAACGCCCGCGAAGTCTTCTCCGTTCCTGAGCACGACGTCCCCGATCGTGAGAGTGGAGCTCGAGTCGATGACTTGTCGTCCGAACGGAATATCCTGGAAAAACGAACCGTTGTCGCCGGCGGGCTCCAGCTTCAGTCGTGCGAGCTCGCGCGCGATGTAGGCCGTGCCCTTCATCGCACCTTCGCTGCCTGACAGCCTTCCGCCCATGGAGTCATCGGCGAACTGGTAGATGCGCGACTTCAAGTCGCGCTCGGAGATCGCCGCCGATGTCGGCTGAGGGACGAACTTCAAGGGAAGGTTCTGCGCCGTGGCGGTTTGAATGCAGACGGAGATGCACAGTACGGCGACGGAAATGCTCGCTTTGATTTGTCGCATGAGTGGATTAGGTGAAGAACACGAAGAGTGTACGTGTCCCGCCAATGCTGTTTCCGGGATGCATTCCGGGCGCATCCCTGCAGCATGGAACGTGTAAGGAATTCTTCAGACGGTTGTTGCAGTGCGCTTCGCTCGTAGAATGCGTGGTGGGCTCATCGCCCCCCGTTACGCATATCCGCGCATCGCCGCCGCATACATGCATCGCCATACCAGCAGTACCGCAGCACGATGGGCCGTTACGCTCGGCCTCGCACTTCTCGGCCAGATCACCGGCGCGTCACCTGCTTGCGCACAGATCGAGACCGTGGGAGCAGCCATTACGTCGGGTGACCAGGCTCCTCCCGGTCTGCGCTGGCGCCGGATATCCACTCCGCGCTTCGAGGTGGTGTTTCCGGCGGCTTTCGACGCTCAAGCACGACGAGTCGCCGCAACGCTTGAACGGCTATCCGAACCACTGGGTCGTACGATGGGCGGTCCACCGCGTCGACTCACCGTGGTGTTGCAGACGCAATCCGCTACCTCCAATGGCTACGCGGCACTCGGGCCGAGGCGCAGCGTCTGGTATACGACGCCACCGGACTTCGAGGGGCTGCTTGGCACCGGGGAATGGCTCACGCTGCTCGCGAGCCACGAGACTCGCCATGTGACGCAGATGGACCGTGCGAACACCGGATTCACTCGCTTCGCTGGATTGGTGCTCGGCGACATGGGCCAGACACTCATGACACATCTCGCAATTCCGGGCTGGGCGTGGGAGGGCGACGCGGTTGGCACGGAGACGGCGCTGACTCACGAGGGTCGCGGACGCATGCCCGCTTTCGACAAGGAGATCCGCGCGCTGGCGCTTGCCGGCCGCTTGCCCAGCTATCGGCAGGCGCTCAACGGCTCGCTGACTCGGCACGTCCCCGATGAGTACCCGTTGGGCTTCGTGCTCACCACCTACCTGCGTCGTACGCAAGATGCAGATATCGTCGGGCGACTGTTCGCCCGGGGCGCCGCATCCGCATTCGACCCGCTCGCGTTCGAGCACGCAGTGAAGCACGAGACCGGTCTTTCGATGTCGGCTGTTTACGACAGTGCGATGGCTGACCTTTCCCGACAGTGGTCCGCACAAGTCGTGGATCAGCGGATCACGCCTGCGCGACTCGTGACAGCGCGCAATCGAGTGTGGACCAGCTACGAGTATCCGCAGTTCCTGAGCAACGGTTCCCTCGTCGCCGTCCGGTTCGGACTCGCCGATGCGCCGACTCTCGTGCTGCTCGACACCGCCGGCAGGGAGTTGCCGCTTCTGCTGATCGCCGCCAATGGCGGGCTTCGCGCGAGCGGAACCCGTGTCACATGGGCCGAAACGGTGGTGGATCCGAGGTGGGGCTCGCGAGAATGGTCCGAGATTCGTGAGTACGACGTTGCGACACGCCGTCTTCGCAGCGTGACGACGAAGACTCGCTTCTTTGCGCCCGCACTCTCTCCCGATCTCCGGCGGATCGCCGCCGTGGAGCAGAGCACGACCATGCGGTCGGCCCTGGTCGTCCTCGACGCGCAAAGCGGTCGCGAGCTCTCACGCCACCCTGCTCCGAATGGCATCCTCCTTCGTGATCCCAGCTGGAGTGACGATGGACGATCGATCGTTTTCATCAGCCAGGGTGAGCAGGGGAAGGCGATCGTGCTGATTGACCCGGACAATGGAGTCGAGCGGACCGTGGTCGCGGCCACGCGAGAAGACGTCGCGCGTCCTACCCTGCACGGGCGTTCGCTGTTCTTCAACGCGCCGCTCTCCGGGCTCGACGCCATCTACGTTGTCGATGTACAGACTGGTTTGCGTCGGCAGGTCGTCGCACGTGGCGTGGCCGCGTCGCAGCCGACCGTGTCACCCGATGGTTGTCGCATGGTGTTCGCCGACTACACTGCCGACGGTTCGCTGCTATCCGAGGTAGCCCTCGACAGCGCCACCTGGCTTCCCATGGATCGTGTTGCCGGGCGCGCCATCGACTACGCGGGACCCCTGGCAAAGCAGGAAGGAGGCGTCGCACTCGATACGATTCCCCTCGACACCGCCGCGATGCAGGCGTATCGCGTGCGCCCCTATGGCACCGCTGGACTCTTTGCAGTCCACTCCTGGTACCCGGTCCTCGATGCGATCACATCGACGGTCGGGGCCAGCATCGTGTCCACCAACGTGCTCAACACCCTCGGCGCCGAGGTCGGCTACCGATACAACCGTACCGAGCGCGCCGGTGCGGTCGAGGCTTCCGTCTCGTACGCCGGGCTCTATCCGATCATCGATGTCGGCCTGAAAGCGGGGACCCGTGCGTCGTCATATGAGGATGCGACGGGAAGCCCGCATGCCTATGCCTGGCGAGAGAACTCCGTCATCGGCGCGCTTCGGCTTCCACTGGATTTCAGTCGGGGTGCCACGTCGCGCACGCTTGCTCTTGGTATGCGTGCCGAGCTCGTCGACATCTCGGACCTTCAACAGCGGCTTCCGTTCAGCAATGGCGACGGGCGGTTTTCGCCGATCACGGTTGCGGCCGATCTGGAAAATGTGCGGAGGAAGGCTCCGCGAGACATCCGGTCGCCCTGGGCCCAGCAGGCCCGTCTCTTCTATAGTAGTACGCCCTTTGGCGGAGACTACGCCGGACGCAGCGCGGGCGCCATCGGGCGACTGGACCTCCCGGGCCTCGCTCGGCACCACGGCCTGCGGCTGAGCGGCGCGATCGAACAGCGCAGCGGGACCTACCACTTCGAAAGCGAGATGCCCGTTGTCCGCGGGTTCGATTACCGATATCACGATCGCATGGTTCGCGGGTCGGCGGAGTATCGCCTTCCCCTTGCCTATCCCGACCTGGCTCTTGGATCGGTGCTGTACGTGAAGCGCCTTCAGGGCGAGGTATTTCACGATCG
>JBDSTA010000239.1:0-13720 GCA_039928475.1 Gemmatimonadaceae bacterium
CGCCACGTTCCTCACCGAGCGGCGCGTTCGCCAGATCTTCCTCGCGAACGCCGTCCAGGTGAACCCCGTGCAGCGCCCGAAGCTCGACGCACTCCTCGGCGACGTCTGCACCACGATGGACTGGCCGAAGCGCCCCGAGCTGTACGTGACGCAGTCGCCCAAGGTCAACGCGTACGCCATCGGTTACGAGGATCCGTTCATCGTCATCACCTCGGGCGCCCTCGAGCTGCTCGAGAACGACGACGAGCGCCGCTTCCTGCTCGCGCACGAGCTGGGGCACATCATGAGCGACCACATGACGTACCGGACGCTCGCCCTCGTGATCATGTCCATCGGGGCCATGGCGTTGATGCCCGTGGGACTCGCGCTCCTTCCCTTCCAGCTCGGCCTCCTCGAGTGGCACCGGAAGAGCGAGCTCTCGAGCGATCGCGCCGCGCTACTCGCATTGCAGGATCGCACCGTGGCCGGCAGCACGTTCATGCGCCTGGCCGGCGGCCGCGATTTCGGCGATTCGTCGAGTGTTGACGCGTTCATGGCCCAGGCCGCGACGTACGAGACCGGCGGCGACACGTGGGACCGGCTGCTGAAGGTGTTCAACACCGCGTTCCGCGAGCATCCGTTCAACACGGTGCGCGCCGCGGAGCTCGAGCGCTGGCGCACCAGTGGCGACTACGACGCCATCGTCGCGGGTGGCTACACGCGGCGCGGCGAGAAGAAGCAGGGGCTCGGCGACGACTTCTCCGACGCGGCCCGTTACTACTCCGGCAAGGCCAGCTCCGGCATCGGCAACATGGGCGATGCATTCGACCGCGCGAAGAATGCCTTCAACGACGCCTTCCGCGGACGCGGCGAGCCACCCGCAGCCCCCGACGACACGCCGCCTGCGGTGTGACCGGCTGGCGAATGCAGAACGGGCCGCGCGATCACTCGCGCGGCCCGTTCTGCGTTCCCCCGATCAAGTCGTGGATCAGCTGCTATTGCAGGTAGATATATCCATTCGTCGTCGAGCCGTCATTCCACGATGCGGTGATCTTGTAGTAGTGGCCGGACACGAACGCCGCTGGCGACGTGTCGAGGCCATAGTTGTAGCTGCCGCTGACCTGGACGAATGCATTGTTCTGCGTGAACACTGCCACCGCTGCGGAGAGTCCGTTCGCCCCGATGTCGTAGACGGCCAGGTTACCCGAGCCGCCCGCCGCCGGCGTTGCTGCCGCCGTCTGCAGTCGGCACTTCACAGGAAGGTTCGTCCCCTTTGCCACGAACGATGTCGTCGGCGGCAGCGAGGTGGCTATCCCGGTGAAGCACTCCTTCTGTGCGTACAGCACCGTCAGTGTCCCGCCCGCCAGCTGTACCGTGTAATTCGTGGGACTGGCGGGTGATACGACGGCAGCGGTCGTGTTGGGTCCAGCAACTGGTGAGGCGGGAGCTGCCGTCGTGCACGTGACCGTGCCCGCGTCAGCCGCGACGAGGCCCGTGACGACGCATGGCAGCGATGGCACCGTGCCGCCGAGCGTCATCGTGCCGGAGCCCGCCGTGGCGACGGCCGCGGCCGTCGCAATGTTGAACGCACTCGACCCCGTGCTTCCCAGGTAGCTGCCCGTCGCGGCGAACGCAGCCGACGCGACGTATGCACCCGCATCACGCGCCGGCGCCGGCGTGTACACGACCGGCACCGACTGGCTCAGTCCTGGGCCGGCCACCGTGGCCGAGCATGGATTCTGGTTCGCGCCGGTGTACGGAACGGTTGCGGGACACGTCACCGTTGTGGTGGTCGCATTCGCCGTTGCCGTGGCGCTGAACGACTGCCCCGGTGGCAGGAAGGTGACGCCGGCTGGCGCGTCCCCACCCGCCGAAGCGGTGGCGATGACCGTGTTGAGCCCGACCGTCGCCCCCATCGTCCAGCAGACGCTCGCCTTGCCAGTCAGGTCCGTCGTCGTGGCAGCGGTCGAACCGAACGACGCGCCGCACGTGGCCGACAACAGGTTCTGGGGAGCGATCGTGCCGCCACCCAGGTTGATCGCCCAGCTCACCGGCACGTTCTGCATCACGGTGCCGTTGTGCGTCGTGATCAAGATCGCCGGACGGCATGCCGCCGACAGCGCCGTCCCAACGGGCGCCTGCGCGATTGGGCAGGTGACCGACAGCGCGTTGGAGCGGGCGCTCGGCGTCAGGCTTCTGTTCACCGCGGGTGCCGAGGGCGCCGGAGTCGCTGGCGTCCGCAGGAACTCCGTGGACGTGCCACCCACACCGCCTGCCCGCAGTTCCTCGTCAACAGGACCGAAGGGGCTGAACTCGGTGGCCGTACCGCCCACGCCGCCGCCACGCTCGAGCAGCACCTGCTTCGCGTAGAGCATCTTCGGCGACACCAGGCTCGCGAGCCTTCTCACCCAGCTCGGCACCTTGGATTGCGCGATCGTGGCGCAGGCGAGGAAGCTCGCGTCCGCGCGCGGAGTGAGCTCGAAGCCGGTGCTCGCCTGATGCCCGAGGCGCAGGTGAGGCACGACGTCGGTAGGCACCGACGCGGAAGGACACACGCCCACGATCGCCGGCTTGGTCAGCGGCGACGAAATGGTGAGCTGGATGTACTCCGGGTACTTGTCGAGCTTCGTGATGAGCGGCGACGGGCCGGACGGATCGAGCAGGTCGATCGTCAACAGCGACGGCGTGTTGACGGTATTTCCCTGCAGGGAGACGCCGGCCAATCCACTCGGGTGGAGGAGGATCTGCGGCTGGTCGCTGGGATAGATGAGGAAGGTGTTCGACGTCAGGCCGACGTAGCAGAGGATGCCGTTGATGAGCGCCTGCACCTGCGCCGGCGTGCCGGCAAGTGAGCCACTCGCCGCCTTCTGCTGGATGAACTGGATCAGGTTCTGCGCCTGGTCCTGTGCCTGCACGATTTTCCCCTTGCTCAGCTGCTTGGCCATGTTGTCCAGCTTGCCGAGCGCGGAGTTGGCGTTGGGGGCGCCTCCGGCGAAGACCGTGTTGACGAGCGCCGTCAGGTTGCTGAGCGACGTGCACGTGCCCGGCACCATCGTCTGACGCGCACCGAGAGCAGCGGGGTCAGTGGGCAACAGTGTCTGCTTGCCGTCGCGGCACGCAGTCGTGAACGCCACGAGGACCAACGTGGCTACTGTGAAAAAGCGCCGCATGTTTCGCATCCCGTCGTCGGGGTGAGTGGTCGCGCAACCGGTGCTGGGGGGGCGAACGCCGGATGATCGACCGAATTGTACTATTACAGTGCGATCAGTTGTCCTGCGGCGCAACGTAAACGTTTGCGCGCTGACATTTTCCGCGGCGCGGAGCACATCACGCAACCGGGCACAGCTGCTACTGCGCCCCTACCAGCTGCTTGTACCTGCGGTCTGGCGCGAGGCGATTGAACCACCAGCCCGGATCGTCCCTTAGCGAAATGGCACGCTGCGGATTCGCGGCGATGTACTCCGTCAGCATCCGGAACGCGAGGTCGTCGTCGTGCAGCTGCTCGTAGACGAACGCCGCATAGAATGCCTGGTCGCGATTGGGATCGACGGTCGCATCCCCGATCGAGCGCTTGGCGAGCGCGCGAGCACTGTCGGCCAGTGCAGGCTTCTCCTTGCTCGCGCGCGCCATGGCCGCGGCCAGCACCATGTTGGTGTTGAGTCGCTCGAACAGTGAATCCTTGGGCGGACGCATCGCGACGACCGAGTCTGCGAGCCGCTGCGCCTGCGCCACGTCGAACATTGGCGCCTTCGGCATGGTGAGCAGGAAGAGCTGGCAGCGCTTCGAGCGGTAGTCATTGGGGAAGCGGCCCGAGAACGTCTTGCAGTGCTGGACTGCCTTGTCGTACTGGTTCAGGTCGTACGCGGCGATGAACAGGCGATGGAGCACGACGTTGGCATTCGACAGGAACTCGTCGGCGTCGTACGCCTTCGTCGCGGCGATGTACACGTCATTAGGCGTCGCGTTCTCCACCTGGTAGTACAGGCTGGCGAGGATCGCGTATGCGCTGGCCTGCTTGGGATTTTTCTGTGTGGCCTGCTCGAGATCGACGCGCGCCTCATCGAGGAGGACTTTCTTCTTTTCCGCGTCCGTCTCGAGGTTGGAGATCCAGCTCCAGTACTTCAGCGTGCCCCGGACCTCGAGCGCATCCGGCGATTCACCGTCGCTCGTTGCCAGCGCGCGGGCCGCGTGTCCCAGGCCAAGATCCACCCACTTCCGGATCAACGCCGGATCGCGCCCGACGGTACGCGAGCGCTGGTACGCGAGGATGGCGCGGCGCGTGATCGGCTCGGCCCACTTCGGATCCAGCTGCTCCGCACGGCTGAGGATCGAATCCGTTGACGCCACCGCGCGCTCCACCGCGGCGGTGTCGCCCTTCGTCAGCAGGCCGGCGATCGCCTTGCGAGACTGCTCGGCGCGCTGGAGCTCGAGCCACGCCTGCTGGTTGCTCGTCGCAGACTGCTGCGTGCGCAGCTGGATCTCCTCATGCAACGTGCCCTTGATGAGGTCCGACACCACGCTCTGGAGCGAGTCGCGCATCGCGAGCTGGTTCTTCTCGTCGATGCTGACTTTCTGTTGCTGTATTGGCGCGCCGGATCGATCGAGGAGCTTCACGTAGACGATGATCTTTCCCGCCTCACGATCCAGGCTGCCGCGGATCAGGTAGCCGGCGCGCAGTGCGCGCGCGATGCTGTCGGACGCCACGTCGCCGCCGCGGAAACGCTCCACGCCCGACCGTGAAATGAGCGTGATGGCCGACGCGTTGCGCAGCGAGTTGATGAGATCCTCGGTGAGCCCGTCCGCCAGCGGTCCGAGATCCTTGTCCTTGCTCTCGTCCGTGAAGTAGAGGACGGCCACTCGCCTCGCGTCCACATCGCCGGCGAGCGCACTCTTCACGGGCCAGTAGTGCTTCGCGCCCGACATGGCGATGGTGATCATCAACGCCGCCGCGGCGAACATCCCGATGCGTCGCGGTGTCAGGCGCCGGCGCTCCTCGACGTGCGTCACGCGATACGCTGCCGTGTAGGCGCGCGTCTGCCGCACGTACGTGGAAGCGCCCTGCGCACCGAGCAGAGCGTCCTTGAACGCACCAACGGACGCGAACCGGTCCGCGGACGTCTTCTCGAGCGCCTGGAAGATGGCCAGCTCGATGTCCGGCGGCACGGCCTGCCGCACCATGCGCACGGACGGCACTTCCTGCATCGTCGCGCGCGCCATGATCGCGATCGCGTTCGGCCCGGTGAACGGCACCTCGCCCACCAGCATCTCGTACAGCACGCACGCGAGCGCATACTGGTCGGACTTGCCATCCACCTTGAGGCCGGAGAACTGCTCGGGACTCATGTACGACGCCGTGCCGATGGACATGCCGGTCTGCGTCAGCTTCTCGTTCCCCGCATCCTGCACGAGGCGCGCGATGCCGAAGTCCGCCACCACCGCGTGCCCGCTCTGCAGCAGGATGTTTTCCGGCTTGATGTCGCGATGCACCACGCCTTGCGAGTGCGCGTACTCCAGCGCGTCCGCCACCTCGCACGTGATGCCGATCGCATCCTCGATGGTGAGTTGGCCGACGCGCTCCATGCGCGCGCGCAGCGACTCGCCCTCGACGAACGGCATCACGTAATACAGCAGCTTCCCCGCGACGCCCGAGTCGTACGCCGGGAGGATGTTCGGGTGACTGAGTTGGGCGGCGATTCGTATCTCGCGCTTGAAGCGCTCGCCATCAATTGACGAGCCAAGCTCCGGGCTCAGGACCTTCATGGCCACTGAGCGCTCGAGAAGCACGTCCTCGACGAGATAAACGATGGCCATGCCGCCGCGACCGATTTCGCGGATAACGCGATATCGGTCCGGCAGCTCCTGTTGAAGCTCTTCCAATTCCACGCCTGCGCTCCGGGGGTTCCACGTAGAACCTAGGCGTTTCCCCACGGCGCGCCAGAGTTTTGTCGCGGCAGGACACTATGGAACGGGGTTCCAATGCCCTCCGGCGCCCCCCCGGCCGCGGTTCGCCCCCTTCTATATTGCTCCCGGAATGCGCATCCTCATCATTGGCGGCGGTGGCCGCGAGCACGCCATCGCCTGGAAACTCCGGCAGGAGGATCCCTCCATCGAGATCCTCGCGGCGCCCGGCAATCCCGGCATTGCCGCCCTCGGCGAGTGCACCGGCGTCGCCGCCACCGACCTCGACGCCCTGGAGCAGCTCGCCCGCGCCCGGGCGGTGGACTACACCGTCGTCGGCCCCGAGGCGCCCCTGGCCGCAGGCCTCGTGGACCGATTCCGCGCCGCCGGCCTCGCGGCGTTCGGACCCACGGCCGCCGCCGCCGAGATCGAGACGTCCAAGGCGTTCGCCAAGCAGCTCATGCTCGAGGATGGCATCCCCACCGCGCGCGCCGAGATGCACACGGAGCCCGCCGCGGCCAAGGCGGCAGCGCGCGCGTTCGGGGCCCCTGTGGTCATCAAGGCGTCCGGCCTCGCCGCAGGAAAGGGCGTCATCGTCTGCGACACACTCGCCGACGCGGAAGGCGCCATCGACGACATGCTGTCCGGCAACCGCTTCGGCGACGCAGGGCACGAGGTGCTCGTCGAGGAGTTCATGGAGGGCGAGGAGCTCTCCGTCTTCGCCATCACCGACGGGAAGTCGGTCGTGCTCCTTCCCGCACTCCAGGATCACAAGCGGCTCGGCGACGGCGATGCTGGGCCCAACACCGGCGGCATGGGCGCATACCTCCCGGTGTCGCTCGGCGGTGACTGGTCCGGGCCGGCCACGAGCATCATCGAAAGGACCTTGCAGGGTCTCGCGAAGCGCGGGCGCCCGTTCACGGGCCTGCTCTACGCGGGACTCATGATCACGCGCGACGGCCCGAAGGTGGTGGAGTTCAATTGCCGCTTCGGCGATCCGGAGACGCAGGCGCTCATGCCCGCCGTCGATACGGATCCACCGCTGCACGAGCTCTTTCGTCGCGTCGCGCAGGGCGAGCCCCTCGGTGATGCGTCTGCCGCCGTGCGTGGCGCGTGCGTCACCACCGTGCTCGCCGCGGCGAACTATCCGGACGTGCCGCGCACGGGCGACGCGATCACGCTTCCCGCTGACCAAAAGGGCGTCGTCGTCTTTCACGCGGGCACGCGGCGTGGTGCCGCCGGCGAGTTGCTCACGGCGGGCGGGCGCGTGCTCGCCGTGAGCGCCGTGGGCGCCTCCGTCGCCGAGGCGCAGCGCCGCAGCCTCGACGTCGCGCGGCGCGTGCAGTTCGAGGGAAAGCAGCTGCGCAGCGACATCGGATGGCGCGAGATTGCCCGAGCTCCCGGAAACTGAGACCATCGCCCGCGATCTCGATCGCGAGCTGAAGGGACGTCGTGTCGTCGATGTCGTCGTGCGCAGGCCTGATGTGCTGCGCCTCGTCACGGCGGCTGGGCTGGCGAGTCGCGTGCGGGGCGCGACGATCGCGCGCGCGTGGCGACGCGCGAAGATGGTCGTGCTCGACCTCGGCGCCGTCGACCACATCGTCGTGCAGCCGCGCTTCACGGGCGCCCTGCTGCTCAGCCGCGGTCCCCTGCCCCATGAGGAAGCGCCCTACTCCACGCTGCACCTCACGCTCGACGACGGACGCGACCTTCACTACCGCGACATTCGTCGCTTGGGAACTGTCAGCGTGATGAGCACTGGCGAATTCGCGGCGTACAGCGACGCGCTGGGCATCGAGCCTCTTGACCCGGCGTTCACGACCGCCCATCTATCGGTAATTGTTCGGGCGTCGCGGCAGGCCGTGAAGAAGGTGCTCATGGATCAGCGGGTGGTGGTGGGGATCGGCAACATCTACGCGAACGAGGCGTGCTGGCGCGCGGGAGTCGACCCGTCGCGCGAGGCACGCAGCCTCGGCGACGACGAGGTCGCCGCGCTCCACGACGGCATCGTCAGCGTGCTCACGGATTCCATCGCGGCGCGCGGGACATCCTTCCGCGACTACCGTGATGCGATGGGCGGCCGCGGCGACTTCGAGCGTTCGCTCGCGGCCTATGGGCGCGGCGGCGAGCCCTGCCTGCGGTGCGGCGCGCGCCTCATCGAGACGCACGCGATTGACGGACGGACCACGGTGCTATGCGCGCGCTGCCAAGGGTAGAGCTCCTTCGTCCGCCCACGTCGGATGCGCAACTGGCGACGATGCGCGACGTCGTGCGTACCGGTGCGAAGGACCGCCCGGGCGTGTACCGCATGTTGTCCGCCGATGGCGAAATCGTGTACGTCGGGAAGTCGAAGAAGCTGCGCACGCGCCTGCTGAGCTATTTCCGGTGCGAGTTCCCCGCCGACAAGGGCGCGCGCATCGTTCGCGAGGCCGACCGCATCGAGTGGGATTATCACCCGAGCGAGTTTGCGGCGCTGCTCGAGGAGCTTCGCCTCATCAAGCGCTATCGACCGCGCCTCAATGTCGCGATGAAGCGCGACGCGCGGCACTTCGCGTTCATCAAGCTCACGCGCGGCGCGGCGCCCAAGCTCCTCGTAGTGCGCGGCGCCGGCGCGGACGACGCACAGATCTATTACGGCCCATTTCACGGTGCGCAGCGCGTCGGCGAGGCGGTGCGTGAGCTCAACGATGCACTCGGCCTCCGCGACTGCCGGCTCGACCAGCCGATGCACTTCGCCGACCAGCTCGAGGCATTCCAGAACCTGCCGCGCACCCCGGGCTGCATCCGGCACGAGATCAGGAAGTGTCTCGGTCCCTGCATCGGTGGTTGCACCACGGGGGAGTATCAGGAGCGCGTGCAGTTGGTGCGCGGATTCCTCGACGGCGCGGATGACGGACCCATGGAGGCACTTCGCAGCGAGATGATCGCGGCGAGCGAGCGGCTGGAGTTCGAGCGCGCCGGCCAGCTGCGCGACAAGCTCCAGCGTCTGGAGGGACTGCGCGAACAGTTCATCCGCTTTCGTTTCGCCGTCGAGACGTTGTCGTTCATGTACACGGTGCCCGGCTTCGAGGGCGACGATCGTGTCTACCTCATCCGGCGCGGGCGTGTGCGCGGCGAGCAGGCGATGCCTCGCAGTGAGCAGGAGCAGGCGCGCCTTCGCGAGATGGTGGAGGACGTGTTCAGCCCAGTGGAGCGCGACTCGTCGCAGGTGCCGTCACACGAGATCGACGAGCTGCTCCTGCTCTCGTCGTGGTTCCGTCGCTTCCCCAGCGAGCTCGGTCGCACTGCCGCTGCATGAGTGCCCGGCGTCACAGACGTGCATGGCGTTGCTCTTGCACATTCACGTCGTGGACGCTCGATCACCGGGCTCAGTGCGGAGGATGGGATGGCGACAACCTGGCAGCCCACGACGCTGGTGCAGTGTGTCAGCGTGAAGCCGTGGCTGACGTACCCGGGTTGCGACGAGCCCGGTGGCTGTCACGATCTCACGCTGGGCCGCATCTACGAGATGCTCGGCATCGAGGCGAATGGATCGTTCTACCGGATCAACGACGACTCCGGCGAGGACTACCTCTACCCCGCCTCGCACTTCAAGGCCGTCTGACGGACGCTAGCGCAACTCGATGATCTCGACGTCTGCACCGTCGGGCGTCAGCGTGAGGATCCCCACCGACGGCTCCAGCTTGAAGCGTCGTGCGCCAGCCGCTCCCGGATTCACCACGAGCCGCGATGCCGCCCGCGTGACGAGTTGCCGGTGCGTGTGGCCATAGACGATGATGTCCGCGGCATAGCGCTCGAGCAGTCGCGCCGGTGTGGGCGAGCCCACTTCATGACCGTGCGAGACGTGGATGCGTCGCCCCCCGATGGTCCGCTCGATCGACTCGGCGAGTCGCGGCCGGCCCGGCGCGTCGGTGTTCCCATACACCGCGACTACCGGCGCGATGAGCTCCAGCTCGTCGAGGATCTCATCGCCGCCCACGTCGCCGGCGTGCAGGATGAGCTCCACGCCGGCGAGGGCGGTGTGTACCTCCGGTCGCACCAGCCCGTGCGTGTCCGAGATCAGTCCGATGCGATGTGTCTCAGGCATTGCGTTCTCGCGGCTCAGCCCCAGCGCTTGCCGATCGTGTGCTCGATGTCGAGATGGTCAAGCACGCGCGCAACCATGAAGTCGACGAGCTCCGCGATGTCCGTGGGGCGGTGATAGAAGCCCGGACTCGCCGGCATCACGATCGCGCCGGCACGCGTGAGCCGCAGCATGTTCTCGAGATGGATCTCGCTGTACGGCGTCTCGCGCGGCACGACGATCAGCTTGCGCCGCTCCTTGAGCGCAACGTCGGCCGCGCGCTCCACGAGTGAGCGCGACGTCCCCTGGCTGATTGCGCTGATCGTCCCCATCGAGCACGGGCAGATGACCATGCCGCGATTGCGCGCCGAGCCCGAGGCGGGCGCCGCGCCTCGATCGCCGTCGTCGAAGAGCGTGACGAACTCCTCCCATGGCTGGAGCCCGACGGTCGCGCGCAATCCATCCATCGTGCCGATGTCGGTCTCCGTCGAGAGCAGGCGCAGGCCGTGCGCGGACACGATGAGCTGCACCCGCTGGCGATGCGCCACGAGCTGCTCGAGGAGGCGAACGGCGTACGGCGCGCCTGAGGCGCCGGTGATGGCCATGACGACGGGTAGTGTGCTCATCGCAGGCCAACGCTGAAGTCGGCTGATACGTTCGCAACGAGCCGCGACGCCAGCACGAACGCGAAGAACGTCAGGCTGATCACGCCATTCATCGTGAAGAAGGCGGCATCGAGCTTCGACAGGTCGTCGGCACGCACGAGCGTGTGCTCGTACAGCAGCAGCGTAGCGACGATCGCGATGCCGATCCAGTAGAGGACGCTCGCGAGCATCAGGTGCGGAAATGTCGCGATGCCGACGAGCGCGAGGCAGCACACCGTCAGCACGTGCAGTCCGCGCGCAACCGTGATCGCGCGATCCAGCCCGAGGTTGGACGGGATGGAGTGCAGGGCGTTCGCGCGATCGAACTCCACGTCGGGCAGCGCGTAGAGGATGTCGAAGCCGCCGCCCCACGATGCCACGGCGGTCGCGAGGACGCACAGCAACCACCAGGGCGAGCTCCAGCGCCCGGCGAGCGCGAGGTACCCACCCACTGGCGCGATGGACATGCCGAGTCCGAGCACCAGGTGCGCGAAGCGCGTGAACCGCTTGGTGTAGCTGTAGAAGAACACCCACGCGAGCGCCACGGGCGACAGTGCGAGGCAGAGCGGGTTGATCGCCCACGCGGCCACCACGAACAGCACCGATGCCGCAATCACCGACATCCAGGCCTCGCGCACGCTGAGCGCGCCGCGGGGAATCTCGCGCAGTCGCGTACGCGGATTCTTCGCGTCGTACTCGCGATCCACGATGCGGTTGAACCCCATCGCCGCAAAACGCGCCGCGGTGAACGCCAGTACCGTCCATCCCACCACACCCCACGTCACGGGCGCGACGTACGAGGCGAACGTCACGCCCACGAGCGCGAAAGGCAGCGCGAACACCGTGTGCGGCAACTTCACGAAGCTCGCGTACGTCGCGAGCCGCGAGGTGCCGGCGAACGTCTGCCCCTCGCGCGTCACCGGATCCCCAGCGACGGCCACATCGCGTCCACGCTCGCCTTCGTCGCGTCGTCCATCTCGATCACCGCGGGCCAGTCGCGCGTGAACCCTTCTTCCGGGAACTTCCGCGTTGCGTCGATGCCCATCTTCGAGCCGTACGTGAACGCACGCGACGAATGATCGAGCACGTCCATCGGTCCCATCGTGAAACGCGTGTCGCGCTCGGGGTCGATGTTGTTGAGCGCTACCCACCACGCCTCCTGCGGGTTGCGCACGTCCACCCAGTCGTCGACGATCACGAGCACCTTCGCGAGCGACATGAGGCCCTGCCCCCACATCGCGTTCATCACCTTGTACGCCTGTCCCGGATACTCCTTCCTGATGCTCACGAAGACCAGGTTGTGGAAGATGCCCTCGGCCGGCATGTGATAGTCCACGATCTCGGGAATCGTGAGCTTCAGCAGCGGCAGGAAGATCCGCTCGGTCGCGTGGCCGAGATAGAAGTCTTCCATGGGCGGGCGTCCCACGATGGTGCACGGCAGGATCGGGTCGCTGCGCATCGTCACCGCCGTGACGTGCACGAGCGGATAGAGGTCGGCGAGCGAGTAGAAGCCCGTGTGATCGCCGAACGGCCCCTCCATCACCAGCGCTTCCGCCGGATCGATGTATCCCTCGATCACGAAGTCGGCCTCGGCCGGCACCTCGAGGTCGCACGTCACCGCCTTCGCGAGTTGCACCGGCTTCCGGCGCAGGAACCCGGCGAAGATGAACTCGTCCACCGTGGGCGGCAGCGGCGCGCTCGCCGAATAGATGGACGCCGGATCGGCGCCCACCGCGATCACGACGGGCATCGTCTCGCCCCGCTCCGCCATCTCGCGCCAGTGCGCGGCGCCCACCTTGTGGCGCTGCCAGTGCATGGCCAGCGTGTTCTTCCCCATCTGCTGCACGCGATACATGCCGACGTTGCGGATGCCCCGCTTCGGGTCCTTCGTGATGACCATCGGCAGCGTGAGGTACGGGCCGCCATCCTCCGGCCAGCACGTGATGATGGGCAGCTTGTCGAGGTCCACCTCGTCCCCGCGCCAGATCACTTCCTGGCACCGCGGCGACGTCGTCATGCGCGGTGGAAACTTCGCCACCTCCATCAGCCGCGGCAGCATCGAGAGCTTGCCCATGATGCCCTCCGGCACCTTGAGGTCGAGCAGCTTCGTGATGCGGTCCCCATGGTCGTCGAGCTTCTCGACGCCGAGTGCCATCGCCATGCGCGACATGGAGCCGAACAGGTTGATGCCGACCGGGAACGCGGAGCGCTCGCCGTTGCCGAGGATGACGTGCTCGAACAGGAGCGCCGGCCCACCGCCGGGCATCTTCATCGCGCGGTCGGCGATCTCGCACAGTTCCAGCTTCGCGCGCACGGGCTGCTTCACGCGCACGAGCTCACCGGCGGCCTCTATGGCCTGCACGAATTCGTTGAGGGTATCGAGAGACAAGTTTTCAGTTGGCCTGAGGTTGCGTGACGCCCTTCACGCCGACGTGGATCGCCGCAATGCCGAACGAGAGCGACTCCCACCGGACATCCGAGAAACCCGCTGCCTTCATGCGCGCGGCCAGCTCCGGCTCCGACGGAAAGTGCGCCACCGACTTCGGCAGGTAGCGATATGCCGTGTGATGTCCGCTGATCAACCCACCCACCAGCGGCAGCACCTGATGGAAGTAGAACTGGTAGAACGTGCGCACGAGCCAGGACCGCGGCGTGGTGAACTCGAGGATCACGAACCGCGCGCCCGGCGCGAGTACGCGGTACACCTCGCGCAGCGCCACCTCGAGCGAGGCCACGGTGCGGATGCCGAACGCCACCGTCGCCCCGTCCATCGCGGCATCGGCGAGCGGAAGCAGCTGCGCGTCGGCACCCACGGGGCCCAGTCGCGACGCGGGCGCCTTGCCCACGCCCGCGCGCAGCATCGGCACTGCGAAGTCGGCACCCACGATGAATCCCTGGAAGCCGGCCTGCTTCGTCAACTCCGCGCCCACGTCGAGCGTTCCAGCGCAGAGGTCGAGGAACCGTCCGGCGGGCGCGCGCTCCCAATCGAGCATGCGTAGCGCGCGGCGCCGCCACATCCGGTCGATGTTCAGGCTCAGCAGGTGGTTGAGGAGATCGTACCGCGGCGCGATCTCCTCGAATACGGTCCGCACGTAGGCGCGCTTCTCCGCCCCACCCTCGGCGGCGCGCTCCGCAC
>JBDSTA010000240.1:0-2254 GCA_039928475.1 Gemmatimonadaceae bacterium
GACTTCGTCGGCACAGGAAAAATCGATCATTCCCACGTGGGAGAAGTCGATCACCGTGAGCGAGCGCTCGCGCGAGTCCGCGAGCAGCGCCTCGATCTGCGTCCGCACGGCAGCGCCGGTCGGTCGCGTGACGAGATTGGAATAGAGCTCGCACGACAGCGTTTGCCGCAGCACGGAGCTCACGTCGATATGCATCATCATCGCGGGCCCCCGGAGACCCGCTCGGGTATTGTGACTTGAACCTGCGACCCCGGAAACGGGGCCAGCTTCTCCGCAAGCGGGACGTCGTCATCCCAGCTCGGTACGATTGCGATTTTCGCCGTGCCGCTGCGCACGGACACCTTGCCGTCCCACCGTGCAATGTAACGTCGTACGCCGGCGAGACCCTGGCCGCGACCTGGATCACGAAAGCGGCTCACGCCGCGAATCACGGCCTCCTCCAGCGCCGCCGCGTCGTCCCATCGGTCGCTGCGCACTCGGCCCGGCGCACTCTCGAGCGACTGGCGAAAGCCGAGCCCGGCGTCGCACACCGCGATCACGACGACGCGGCGGTTCGCGAGGCGCTTCCGATACGTGTACGTCTGCACCGCGACGTAACCGCCGCGCCCGGCATGCTCGACGATGTTCTGGCAGATCTCCGACAGCGTCATGGCGAAGCCGACGGTGGCCTTCGCGTCGATGTTGAGCTCCTTCGAGAGGATCTGCTGCGCCTTCTGCTGGATGCGCCCGACGACGTCGTGCACGTCCTCGCTCTTCACCACGGGCGTGATCTCGAGCAGCACGCTCGACTCGCCGCCGCGCCCCTTGGGCACCGAGCCGCGCAGGTCGAACAGCTCGTCCGCATAGGTGAAGAAGTTCGTGCGCGCCCAGTAGCTCGCGGTGTCTTCCGCCTCGGGCGCCGCGAACGTCGCGCGCTCCACTCGGCTCTGGCCCAGCGCGAGCAGCGCCGTCAGCCCGTAGGGCGATGCCCACCGCGTATGACGTGCGTCGACGAGGAGCTTCGCATCGGGCGGAACGGACGCGAGCTGCTCCACCACCTGCTCGAACGTCTGGTCGTCAAGCGAGGGGGGAACGGTGATGACGCTGGTCACGAGAGGCTGAGTTCTCCGCGCAGGTGGGCCGCGAGTCCCGTAGCACCCCGGTGCTGCACATTCCGGGCTGCGGCCAGTGCGGCCGCGATCATCGCGTCGCCTAAGCTATCACCGGCAACCATCCGGGAGAAATAGGTCGCGCCATAAACATCACCACATCCCGTGGGATCGCCCGACCCATTGACATTCACCGCCGGAACGAGTGCGGTGCGCACCGCACCTAGGGCGCCGGTGCCGCCGCGAGGCGATGTGGACAAACCCTCACGAGGAGGAAGATCACATATCGTTTCGAAGCCCGGTGAAGCCACATAGATCGCGCCGCGCTTCCCGAGCGTCACGAGGAGCACCGACACCCCCGCCGCGAGCGCTGTGGCCGCCAGGCTCATCGAATCCGGCGCGATCGTCGCCATCTCCTCCTCGTTCATCTGGAGGAAGTCGAAGCAGCCGCACCACTCCGCCACGTTGGGGATCGCCTGCGGCGCGCGCACGCCGTTTGGCAGCACCGCCATCACCTTCATGTGGAGGTCGCAGTGGATCGGCCCGCGAAAGTGCCGCCGCAGCAGCTGCGCCGTCTCCAGGTCCAGCTCTCAGCCGCTCAGGAAGTTGACGTACAACGCGTCGAGCCGCGCCTCGTCGATCAACGGCTTGAGGCCGAGCCACGACCATGCGGGGATGTTGCCGGTGAGCACTTCGGTGCGACGCTCGTCATCCGTGTAGAAGAGCTCCACCCGATGCCCGGGATACGGCACTTCGATGAGTGCCGCGTCGGGCGCGATGTGCCTGAGCGTCCTGATGTACTCGCGCGCGCGCGGCGCGTGATCGTAGCCCACCTTGAGGATCGGCACGATCTCCCAGTCGTCGGGCAGTGCGGCGTCGAGGCCGCTGAGCGTGTACGTGATCCCGCCCCATTCCTCGACCGGCACCGCGCGTGCGTCACGTCCGTGGATGATGTCCCACACGAACGTGCCGATGACACCAACGCGCTTCACACCGCGCCGAGATGCTGCTGCTTCCAGCTCGCCACGGCGCCGACGACGCCCGCCGTGCCCGGCAGCGTCCCCGGCACGATGCGAACGGCCTGCACGGCGGGCGTGAACGCGCGACGACGCACCTCCGCGCGCAGTGGCTCGAACAGCGCATCGCCCGCCGCCGTCACACCACCT
>JBDSTA010000241.1:0-6137 GCA_039928475.1 Gemmatimonadaceae bacterium
AGATCGCCGCCCGCGCCCGCGGGCTGCTGCTTCATGGATGCGAGCCGGGCGCGCGACATCTCGCCCTCCTGCTCGAGTGCGCGCACGAGCTCGCGATGCTGCACCTCGCGCGTCGCGGCGTCCTGCCCGAGCTTCGCGAGCGCGGCGCGTGCCTCGTCGCGATCCGAGGTGGTGGTCTCGACGTCCGCCGCGAGCTGGTCCGCCTCGAGCCCGAGCCGCTCGGCTTCCCACGAGCCGATGGCGCCGGACTGCGTGCCTTTCTTCGAGCGCTCCGCGATGTCCCGCGTGACGGCGAGCTGCCGCTTCTTGAGCACGGCGATGCGGTCGAGCGCCGCGGCGCGCGTGGTGAGGCGGCGACTCTCGACGTCGTCGGCGCGGCGCTGGCTCTCGTACTCGGCCTTCGCGTTGGCCATGCGCTGCGCGCTGCCCATGCTCTGGAGCTCGACGCCGCGCATGTCCGCCATGCGATCGCCCACGGACTGCGAGCGGATGACGAACAGCGTCGCGCCGTTTGCCACCACCTCTCCCTCGCTGACGCGCACGTCGGCCACAGTACCTTCGCGCGGCGTGCGCACGGGATCGGTGCCGCGCTCGGGCACGAGCACGAAGGTCCCCTTTACCGTCTCGGGGATGGTCACGAAGACCGCGACCAGGATCGCGACGACGAACAGTGCGATGAGCACCGTGGACAGGCCGCGCGCGGCCCAGTGCGGAGGCGAGTGGTCGAGGAACGGAGGATCGACGTCGAGGTCGGGACGGAAGGGTGTCGTCATGCCGTCACATCCCCAGCTGCTGGCTGACGAGGTAGTAGTAGAGGCCCTGGTGCTTCATGAGCTCCTCGTGGGTGCCCTGCTCGACGAGGCGGCCCTTCTCGAGCACGACGATGAGGTCCGCGTCGCGCACGGTGCTGAGGCGATGCGCGATGACGAATGACGTCCGGCCCGCGAGCAGCTGCGCGAGGTTGTCCTTCACGGCACGCTCGCTCTCCGTATCGAGCGCGCTCGTGGCCTCGTCGAACACGAGGATGGGCGGGCGATGATAGACCGCGCGGGCGATGGCGACGCGCTGCCGCTGGCCGCCGGAGATGGCGAGGCCCGATTCGCCGACCTTCGTCTCGTAGCCGAGTGGAAGCCGCTCGACGAACTCGTGCGCGTTCGCGATGCGCGATGCCCAGATCACGGCATCCATGTCCGGCTCGTTGTCGCCGAAGGCGATGTTGCGCGCGATGGTGTCGTTGAAGAGGTAGTTCTCCTGGAGGACGAACCCCACCTGCCGGCGCAGGTCACGGTAGTTGAGCGTCTTGAGGTCCACGCCGTCGTACCGGATGGTGCCCTCGGTGGGCTCGAGCAATCCGGCGAGGCACTTGATGAGGGTCGTCTTGCCGGAGCCGCTGCGCCCGATGATCGCGACCATCTTTCCCGCCGGGACATCGAGCGAGATGTTCTCGAGGATCGCGGGCGACTCCGGGCCGCCGTAGCGGAAGCCCATGTTCTGGAACGCGACGCGTCCCTCGAGCGAGCGGACGGGAATGAGCGCGGAGCGATCGGAACCCTGCTCGGGTTCCGGCTCGAAGACGTCGTTGAGGCGATTGAGCAGCAGTTGCACGACCTGAAGGCCATCCCAGGCGGTGAGCAGGTTGACGATGGGCCCATTCGCGAGCCCGACGAGGGAGTTGAACGCGACGAGCGCGCCGATGGTGAGCTGGCCGTCCATCACGAGCCGCGCGCCGACGAACAGGAACAGCGCAATGGACAGGAACGTGACCATCTGCACGACGCCGTCGTACGACATCATCGTGAAGTCGGCATTGAAGCGGCGGCGCGACACGGCGTTGAACTGCCCGAGCATGAGCTCGCGGAAGGTGCCTTCCGCGGACATCGACTTCACCGTCTCGATGCCCTTGATGGCGTCGATCTGGTGCGAGTGGTAGCGCCCGTACGCATCCTCGAGCTTGTCGAGCAGCGGGCGCAGGAAACGAGACGAGTAGAACATCATGCCGCCGTACAGCGGCACGGTCGCGAGGAACACAAGCGTGAGCCGCGGGCTGTAGACGACCATCATCGTGAGCGTCGCGACCAGCTGCACGGCCGCCGATAGCGCGCCCACGCCCTGCTGCACGAAGAACTCGCGCACGTGCTGCATCCCGTCCAGCCGGCGCTGGATGTCGCCCGTGCGCCGCGTGGAGAAGTAACTCATCGGCAGCGCGAGGAGCCGCCGCGTCAGGTGGTCGAGCGTCGCTGAATCGATGCGCACCGCGGCGAAGCTCATGAGGTAGCGCTGGAGCAGCGTCGCGATCGTCATGAACACGAGCACGCCCATCATGCCGACGATGAGCAGGCCGAGCAGCCCGCGGTCCTGCTCGACGACGACGCGATCCACGATGATCTGCGTGAAGACGGGCAGCACCATCTGGAGCGCGCTGACAATGGCGGCGAGCGCCACCGCCTTCCCCATGAGCGGCAGGTGCGGCTTGAGGAATGGCCACAGCCACGAGAAGCCCGCCCTGGACACGGGTGCGTTCTCGAAGGCCTCCGTATAGTCGAAGAGCGCCGAGTATCCGGTCCACTTCTCGAGCAGCTCCTCGCGGGTGACCTTGCTGCCGCCGAAGGCGGGATCCTGGATCCATGCGTGCTTCGCATCGACGTCGTAGAGCACGACCCAGTGATTGCCCTCCCAGTGGATGACCGCGGGGAGGGGCATGCGGTCGAAATTGCGCGGCGACGCCTTCACGGAGCGCGCGGCGAGTCCGAGCTCGGAGGCGGCCTGGCAGATGGCGCGCAGGCTCGTGCCGTCCAGGCTCGTGTGCACGAGCTGGCGGATGCGCGCGAGGCTCACCGCGCGGCCGAAGTGCCGGCAGACCATCGCAAGGCACGCGGCGCCGCAGTCCATCTCGTCGATCTGGTAGACGAGCGGGAAGCGGCGAATGCGCCTTGCCCGCTTCCTGAAGTAGCCGTCCTCGTTCTCGAACGACTCACGCGACTGCGCTTCCTTCTCGGCGGCCTTATTCTTTGCGGGCGCATCGAGCTGGTCGTCGCCGACCTTGTCGATCGCGCGGAGCTCCGCGGGGAGCGACTCCTCGGCGAAGTCAAGGGGCACGCGCGCGACATTGCGGTAGTCGTACTGCGCGATGCGCTCCTCGATGCGCGCGCGGAACTCCGGGTAGGTGCCGACGAGTCGGTTGAACGTCTCCTGCCGCAGTGCGGAGAGCGTGCAGGTGGACACGGCTTCCACGCTCGCCGCGCGAGGCGAGCCGCGGAAGATGGAGAGCTCGCCGAAGAAGTCGCCCTTCCTGTAGTAGGCGATGTACTTGCGACGGCCGTTCTCCTCCACGAACACGCGCAGTCGCCCTTCCTCCACGACGTACATCGGGCCCGGCGGATCGCCCTCGCGGATCACCAGCTCGCCCGTCTGCACCGTGCGCCGGTCTAGATCGGAGAGCATCTCGGCGAGCGCCGGCGCCGGCAGCTTGGCGAAGGGCGTGAACTCCTTGAAGAAGTTGCTCAGCCGCCGATGCGACACCTGGAGCTCGAAGTACTGCCGCAGCTCGGGACGCTCGGCGAGCAGCGTCTCGAAGACGTCGCGGCCGAGGCGCAGGGCCTCGACGTCACCGCTCGCGCGCACGGTCAGCGTACGCATCGTCTGCTCGAGCAGGCCGATCTCGCCGAATGTGTCCCCAGCGCGGAGGACGCCGAGCGAGAGCTCGCCATTCGTCGTGCCGTCGCGCGCGGCGTGCTTGATGACGCGTGCGCGCCCCGAGACGAGGACATAGAGCGCGTCGGCCGGCTCGCCCTCGCGGACGATGGGCATGCCGAAGGTGAACGAGACCGGCTCGAAGCGGGCGATCACGCGTTCGCGCACGCCGTCGGGCAGGTAGCGCAGGATGGCGAGCCCGGCGAGCATGTCGTTCACGTCGCGCGAGAAGGGCGACGGGGACGTTCCGTTGCCATCCGCGTGACCGATGCCGGCGGCTCGCAGGTCGGGGGCGATGGTCATGCTACCGCGCTTCCTGCCCAGACGACGCGCTGCTCGAACTGCTGGTGCAGGGCGCTGCTCAACACGCCGCTCTCTGCGCGGCGTCGCACGTCGTCGTCGCGGAGCGTGGGGAGGACCTTCTCCTCGACCTGGTAGAGCACGTACTGGTCGTCGATGCGCACGGGGCCGATGAGGTCACCGGGGCGGGAGCCGAGGAAGTGGTCCTTCATCGATTCGTCGATCTGGTCGATGAAGAACTGCGTGCCGCGCGGAGCCGTGTGCGCGACCTGATAGACGCTGGTGAAGCCCTCGCCATCCTCGCGCAGGAGCAGCGCTGCCTCGGCGGCCATGCTCTCGTCGGGGAAGGACATGAGGCGGCAGTCGAAGCGCACCCAGTCGAGCTGTCGCGCGTTGAGGTAGTCACTGATGGCGCGCTCCGTGACGAGTGCGCCGCGGAAGGCGGCGAGGGAGGCGTCGATGCTCGCGAGTCGCCGCGCCGCGGTGTGCACCGTCTCGTCGCTGCCACCGAGGATCGCGCGGATGGGGGGGGCGGGGGGAGCCAGGTGTACGGGAAGCGTGTCGTGTGCGGGCGCCGTGTCCGCGACACTCGCGTGGGCCGCAGCGCGCTGCGCGAGGGAGCGCGCCCATGCAGCGAGGTCACCGCGGCAGGTCGCGTCCACGAGCGTGAGACGAGTCGCGTCCTTTTCGGAGATGGGGTAGCGCGCGACGAGCGAGTCGATGTCGGCGTCGATGCGCGCGCGCAGGTATTCGCGGCGCAGGTGCGCGCTCCACTCCTGGACGGTCAGCTCGTGACGGCGGAGCCAGTCCTCCATGCTCTGCGCGGTGACGAGATCCTGTGCGTAGCGGAACTCGCGACCGGCGCGATCGAGGGCACCGTCGGGAAGTGCGATGCCGTAGGCCTCCGCATGTCGCGCGCACGCCGCACCTCGTATGGCGCGATGCTCGACATCCTGCCATTCGCCGTGCTGGACGGCCGACAGGATGACATCCCGCCAGCAGTACTGCTCACCATCCACGGAAAAGACGAGGGCGTCGGCCAGCATCGAACTGCTACCATCCTGGTCTTGTTTTGCGCGAACATGAGAGAGCCGTTTACTGGTGTCAACGCGAGGAGGGGGTGGCGATTCTCACTGGGCGTGTAGCCACGGGCGGTGCATGTCGCGATACATCTGTAGTCAGCAGTCGCGTTTAAGCGAGGAGTCACAACGGGTTAGGCCGCCTGGTGACCACTCCTGCGGAGGAGAGGTTGGGCCGGGCATGAGACCATTCCCCTGGGGCGCGGCGCTCGTCGCGGCAATGCTCGCCAGCCAACCTGCGACGGCGCGGGCGCAAGCGCTGGACGCCGGAGTCGTCGCGCTCGCGGCGGATCATTTCCTCATCAGCAACGGCCTGTTCGGCTTCGGCGCGCGCGCGAGCTTCGCGCTGGGAACTACGGTGTCGCTACGCATCGGCGCCGAGCATACGACGGGAGAGGCGCATCGGGCCGGCATTCTCTGCGCGGGGCTCGTGATGCCGGGAACCTGCCTGTCGGCCGAGCCGGTGCAGGACGACGGTCGACTCACGATGGTGAGCGGCGGGTTCGAGGCGCGCATGTTCGGATCGTCGTCGCGGAACATCGCGGCGACGGTGGACCTGCGCGTGGGTCAGGTGCGCGTGGACTCGCGCGGTGCGTCGACGGGGACGGTGTTCTCCGATGACAGGTCGCTGGTGGGCGGAGAGATCGGCGTGCAGGCCCTGTGGAGCGTGACGCCGAACTCGCCGTTCTCGCTGGAGATCGCGGGTTCGGTGGGCGAGATGCGGTCAACGGTGCAGGAGGCGATCGTGGACGGGTACACCCCGTTCATGGCCGGCTTCAACGTGAGGCGGCTGTCCGTGGGAGGGAGATGGAGAGCACGATGACCCGGGGATTGGCCCAAGGCGCGAGCTCACCTTCAACGGGGCCGACGCGCGCGACCGTCTGGGTGGCGGGTGTTCGGCGAGCTGCTGTCGTCGCCGAGGCTGCCGTCAGGGCTGCGGCAGGGCGTCGCGGAAGCTGTCGGCGATCGCCTTCTCCTTCGACATCGTGACGACGGCGCCGTTCACGGTGATGCGGATGAAGGGGCTGTGCGCGTACCCGCCGATGAGGACGGCGCGGGTCTTCCGCG
>JBDSTA010000242.1:0-9505 GCA_039928475.1 Gemmatimonadaceae bacterium
GGACACGGGCGACCCGCGCGAATATCGCCGCACGGCGATTGCGGTGTGGCACATCGCGAAGGCTGCGCTCGTGCGCGACTTCGCGGAGCGGGTGCTGCGTGGGGAGATTCCCGTGAATGCGCCGACGGCGGACTCCTTCAGCCACTGGATCGCCAGCAGGCTGTTGTCGTCCGAGGAGCTCGAGCGCTTCGAGGCGCAGTCGCAGGACGACGAGGAGTCCTGATCCATGGAAGGAATCGTCAAGCCCAGCTCGTTCAAGTCGCTGCTGCTCGGCCGCGCGGCGCAGGCGGGCGTGCTTTCCGGCGCCGCGTACGGCCTCCTCGGGCGACTCGTCGGCGCGACGAACGTGGCGGGTGGCGCCTTCGTCGTGATGACGGTGGGATTCATCTTTCTCGTCCCGCTCGCGATGGGCTACCTCACGGTGCGCCCCACGCCACATGCGTCGCGCACGTTCAAGTTCTTCGCGCCGTGGATCAGCTGCGTGCTCGTCGTCGCCGCTTCCATGATCGCCGGGCTGGAGGGCGCGATCTGCGTCATCTTCGCCTTGCCGGTGATGCTGCTCTCGGCGTCGCTCGGTGGATTCCTCGCGGGTTCGCCGCTCGGTCGGTCGCGGGCGGGACTGCCGGCGGTTGTCCTGCTGCCGTGGGCGATGGTGGGGCTCGAGCAGGGCACGGCGCTTCCGGAGCGGCACGTCGTGACGACGACGCAGATCGAGATCGCGGCGCCCGTTGCGGCGGTGTGGCCGCTCGTCGTGAGTGTTGACTCCATCCGTGAGGCGGAGCAGCGGCCCGCGATGTTCACGGCGATCGGCTTTCCGCGCCCCATCGCCGCGACGCTCGACCATCCGGGCGTGGGCGGTGTGCGCACGGCGTCGTTCGAGCGCGGCGTGGTGTTCCGCGAGGCGGTCACCGACTGGGAGCCCGGGCGCCGCATCCGCTTCACGATCGACGCGACGGCGGTGCCGAAGGAGGCGCTCGACCCGCACGTCACGATCGGCGGGCCGTTCTTCGACGTCCTCACCGGCACGTACGAGCTGCACGCGCTCTCGCCGACGCGTACGCTGCTCGTGCTGCGGAGCGAGCATCGGGTGTCCACGCGCTTCAATCCATATGCGTCATGGTGGGCGAACCGCGTGATGGAGAGCGTGCAGGACAACATCCTCCACGTGCTGCGCGCACGTGCGGAGCGTGCGCGGCTCGGCTAGCGCCGTCGTCTGAGCTCGCGTGGACGCTTAAGAAATTCTAAGGCGCTGGGGGAATTCGCAGTCGCTGCCACTCTCTTCGTCTGGCGCGTTGCGACGTATGCACTAGCTTCGGCTCGTTGCGCCTCACCCCCACACGAGGCTTGCATGCTCCCTTCTCGCGCCGACGCGCGCGTCGTGGCACTCGCAAAGCGCTGGCGTCGCGGCTTCGACCGATGGGCGGGACCGCTCTCTCCCTCCGCCATTGCGATCGGTGGTGTGATACTCATCGCGCTCGTGAGCGTGCTCGTCGCGAAGGCCACCACCCGGTTCGGCGGATGCACTGCGGCCGACACGCCCATAAGCCCCCTCCGGCTTCAGGCGACCTTCGATGCGTTACGCTTTGCATCGCTCGTGCGCGCGGAAGGCGCGTGTGCGAGCACCGTGGAGTTGGCGTTCTGGCTCGACATCGCCTTCGCCGCTGCCTATGGCTTCGCGCTGCCGTTGCTCTTCATCTGGACCGAGCGCTGGCGGCGTTGCCGGTTCGATGCCCAGGACACGACGCGCATCGAGCGCCTGCCCATTCGCCAGCACTTCATACTCGTCGCTCCCGTCGTTGCGGCGCTGCTGGACATCTTCCCGGAAGATATTCCACTCGGCTTCGCCGCCTACCTGGCACGGCACGACGTCGCCGCAGGATGGCTGGGCGCGCTCGTCGTCGTTGGCTCCATCGGGGCGTCGCTGAAGTGGCTGGTCCTCCTGTACTTCGCGTGGGGGCTCGCAGCCGAATTCCTCGCCGGCCCACGCGGGCTCGTGCTGCGCATGCTGCGCTACAGTGCGCTCGGTGCCGCTCTCCTCACGCTTCCGCTGCTGGTCATCGCGCAGGGACAGGAGGTGCTCCAGCGCGTCGCCGAGAGCGCCCACTTCGTCGCGGCGGCCATCATCGCGATCGCCAGCATCGTGTTCGTCGCACTCTCCGTCTGGTATCTCGGCCGCGCGCTCGTGTACCTCGAGGCCGAGGACATTGAGGCGGTGGGAGGCTATGTCACCGCGACGACGCCGTGGTACCGGTATTTCGCGGAGTACATACCGCGCATCGTGGGGACGGCGGTGCTGGCCGTCGCGTCGCTCGCCTTCGCGAAGGTCGGCCTCGCCGTAACGCCGTTCGTCGTCGCGCTCGTCGCCAGCGGAGTCATCGTGTTCCGCGCGCAGCGGCCGAGAGCGGGCGAGACGTTTCATGACTTCGCGCATCGCCAGCGCAACGCCGCACGGTGGGCCGCCGCGGTTTCGGCAGTCTTCTGCTTCGCGTGGACGCGCGTCTTCCCCACCGACGCTGCGCTCAACCGGCTGACTGTCACCAGCGGCGTGACGATCGGCTGCGCCTGGCTCTTCTACGCCTACGTCCAGTACCGCCGCGCACGCGACCCCAACAGCACCAGCGACCAGCGATCCTCGGATGCGCTCGGCGTGGGCGGGCCGGCGGGCCCGAACGGGTTGCTCGGGACGCATCGACCGCAACTTGTACCGCTCGCGCTCGCCGGCATCGCGCTGAGCCTCGCGGTGATGGTCACCTTCGCCATTTCGGACGTCGTCGCAGGGCGGGTGCTGGGCCCGCTCGCCCTGCTTTCGATCGCCGCAGCCAACGCCGTGTTCTTCGGTACGATGCTGATCCGGTTCGGGACGCGATACCGTTTCCCGGTGGTGCGCTTCGCGATCGTGATGGCGATGCTCTTCAGCGTCTGGAACGACAACCATCTCGTCGCGACGATGGAGCGCGCGAGCGATTCAGCGCGCGTCGCGGCGCGTCCGACGCTGACGCAGCGCTATCAGCAGTGGCTCGCGGCGCCGCGACCCGACAGCGGCGGGCCGATCATCCTCGTCGCCACCTCCGGCGGCGGCCTCCGCGCCGCGTACTGGACGGCTGCGGTGCTCGCGGCGATCCAGGATAGCAATCCCGCGTTCGCGCACCACGTGTTCGCCATCTCGGGCGTGTCCGGCGGAAGCCTCGGCGCCGCGCTTTTCGTGTCCCTCGCGCGCGACGACGCTGGTGCGAAACGCCTCACCTGCGACGACACCTCCACCACCCGGCACTTCACGGGCTGTGTTCGCCGGTACATGCGCGACGACTTTCTCTCGCCGGTGCTGTCGAAGATGCTCGCGCCGGACTTCGCGCAGCGCTTCCTGCCCTTCGTCGTGAGGGAGGCGGACCGCTCCGCGGGCGTGGAACAGTCCTGGGCGGCTTCCTACAAGTCGCTCACCGGCCACGACACCTTCCGGCAGGGCGTGCTCGACCTCACGGCTGCCGACTCGAGGACGGAACTGCCCGTGCTCCTGATGAACTCGACGCACGTCGAAAGTGGGCGCCGCTATGTCGCGTCACCCGTCAGCTTCGGCCGTGAGCTCGGCGACGCCGGCGACGTACTCGCGAAGCTCAACGCCGATCTCCCACTCGCGTCAGCCATTCACAACAGCGCGCGCTTCACCTTCGTGAGCCCGCCGGGGCGGCTGGGCAACACGGATACGCTCGGCCGCGTGGTGGACGGTGGCTACTTCGAGAACTCCGGCCTCGCGACGATCCAGGAGGTGTACCTCGCCATCCGGAAGGACGCCGAGCTTCGGCAGCGTCCGATCATTGTCGTTTACCTCTGCAATGATCCCCTCCAGTGCGCGCACGACCGCCGCGCGGCGGTGCCGGACACCGGTGCCGCCGCTCTCAGGCCGGACTCGGCGACGCGGGTCAACGCATCCTGGGGGAACGAGATCTTCGGACCTGTGCACGCGGTGCTCAACGCCAGGGACGCACGCGGCTCGCTCGCGCGTGCGCAACTGGAGCACGCCCTGTACCCGAATCACGTGCTCCAGTTGAACGTGTGCGATCACCAGGTCTTCAGGAGCAAGGCGAGGCAATCGCTCCTGATCGACAGCGCTGCCGTTCGCGAGCGCGCGCAGGAGCGCGCCGTGTCGCCGCCGCTGGGCTGGCTGCTCTCCGAGCTCGCGCGCGCGTGGATGGATTCGTCGGCGTCGCTCGTGCCCAAGCTCGGTGACAGGCCCTGCCGCCAGCAGAACCTCGCGGCCATCAACACCCTGATGGCCGCGCTGCCGCGCTGACGACTACTGCGGGAAGATCACCGGGAACACGATGTCAGTGGTGAAGATGCACCGATCGTTGTGCCCGCACTCCGGGACGATCATCGCGTTGTGCTTCGCACCCAGCGTCTCGTTCACGTACTTGAAGAATGCCTCGCCGCGCGCGCGCCGCGTCGGGCCCTGCGCCATGGCCACGGGCGACGAATCGAAGCCGCCGAGCGGCAGCACGTCCACCTGGCCGAGGAGATACGTGGTCGGCCGATCGACGAGCTGCTTCCGCATCTGCTCGGCGGACATGCCCGCCGCGTAGCCGACCGGACTCTCGAGCCCCGCGGGCCACCTGTTGTACGCAGGCGCCTTCGTCGAGTCGAACGCGCCGAAGC
Organism: Gemmatimonadaceae bacterium; assembly: GCA_039928475.1. Classification (GTDB taxonomy): domain Bacteria; phylum Gemmatimonadota; class Gemmatimonadetes; order Gemmatimonadales; family Gemmatimonadaceae; genus AG11. Next base: position 4,651 of record JBDSTA010000242.1, read on the forward strand.
TGAAGTTCCCGTTGACCTTCTCGCCATTGTCGCCGAGCGACTCCTTGTAGGCGTCGGTCGGGTCGCCGTTGCCGGTTGGGAGCGGCCGCACGGCGGCCGGCCAGGCATAGCTCGACGGGTTCGCGACGACGTACGTCATCGTCACGCCGTTCGTGTTGTGCAGCCTGTTCACCATCTCGTAGCGCGTCACCACCTGCCCGCCGGCCGAGTGCCCGGCGACGACGATCTTCGTGAGGTTGGGGAAGACGCGCTTGTCGGAGAGCTTCCGCACGATGTCGTCGATGAACTCGAAGGAATTGATCGCCGGATTGGAGGTGGAGAGGCCACCCGAGCGCCAGCTGCTGGCCCACATCACCTCGTTCTCGCGCGGCTTGTCGGGCGACGCAATCATGTGCGGCGCGACGATGACCGTGTTGTCGAGCGCACCGGCGAGGAATCCCGCCGCGGTGGCCGTGCCGAAGTAGTGGTCGGCGTTGCGGCTCGCGCCGTGGATCATGATGAGCGCGCGCGTCACGCCGGCGTTGGGCGTTGAGAGCGAGTGCGTGGCGTAGATCATCGAGCGCGCCGGGCCGTTGCCGAACGTGATCCACTGCTCGCAGGCAGCGGTGGCGGTGATGCAGGGCGCCGCGGCGGCCGGCGCTGGCGCGCGGCTCGGCAGGGGCGAGACGATGGCGGCCGCGAGGGCGAGGAGGAGTTGTGTGCGCATGGCCATAGCATACCGCGCGCGCCGGACCTTGCGAAGGCCTGTCGCGGCCTGCATTCTCGCCCGTCGTCCCGCCACACCGCTGCGCCCGCCTCCCGCCCGAAAGACCCCCAGCAATGCCGCGCGTCCTGATCGTCGAAGACAACGAGCTCAATCGCGACATGCTCTCGCGCCGGCTCACGCGCCGCGGCTACGAAGTGCTCATCGCGCGCGATGGCGCGGAGGGGGTGGCGATGGCCACGGAGACGCAGCCGGACATCGTGCTGATGGACATGAGCCTTCCCGTGCTCGACGGCTGGGAGGCGACGCGCCGGCTCAAGTCGGACCAGGCCACGCGTGGCATCCCGGTCATCGCCCTCACCGCGCACGCCATGACGGGCGACGAGGCGAAGGCGCGTGCCGCGGGCTGCGACGACTTCGACACCAAGCCCGTGGACATCGACCGGCTCCTCGGCAAGATCGAGCAGTTCATTCCGCGCGCCGCGCCGCCATGAGCGTCACGCGTCGCATGGACTGCGACGCGCGACAGGACCAGCTCCCCGCCATGCTGCAGTTCGTGACCGCGGCGTGTGGTGAGCTGGGCCTGCCCGAGGACGTGGCGTTCGACGTCCGGCTCGCGGTGGAGGAAGCGTGCACGAACATCGTGATGCACGGCTATCGCGGGGGGGCGCCGGGACCGGTGTCGATCGAGATGATGCGCGACGAGGATCGCGTCGTCGTCACGATTCGCGATAGCGGTGTCGCGTTCCATCCGGAGGCAGTCGCGCCACCGCGGTTGCGGGCGAGCGTGGAGGAGCGTGCACTCGGCGGGCTCGGGTGGCACCTCATCAAGTCCACGATGGACCACGTACAGCACGAGCATGATCCGGAGACGGGCAACACCCTGACGCTCGTCAAGCACATACCAGGAGCAGGCGCATGAGCATGGACATCACGATCGAGCAGCGTGAATCGGCAACGGTCGTCCGTATCGCGGGCAGCGTGGACGGCATTACGGCCGAGGCACTGCTCAATGCGCTCCAGTCGGAGCTCGATGCGGGCAACGTGCACCTGGTGGGCGACATCTCGGGCGTCGCGTACACGAGCAGCGCCGGGCTGCGTTCGCTGCTCGCGACGGTGAAGCAGGCGCGATCGGCCGGGGGCGACTTTCGTCTGGCCGGTGCGGTGCCCGCGGTGCATCGCGTGCTGGAGCTCAGCGGCTTCACGACCATCCTCAAGATGTTCGGCGATGTGGACGAGGCAGTGGCGAGCTTCAGCGCGTGATCACGCCGAAGAAGCGCAGGATCGCGCTCGTGATCGGTGCGGGCAGCGTGAAGTGCGCCGCCGCGCTCGGACTGTGGCGCGTGCTCAGGCGTGAGGGGATCGAGCTGGACCTCGTCGTCGGCTGCAGCGGCGGGAGCATCTACGCGTCCTTCATGGCGCTCGGCTACGATGTGGAGACCTGCGCCGAGATGACGACGGCGCTCTGGCGCCGCGAGGTGACGATGAAGCGCGCCTGGCGCTCGATGATAGGCGCCGCGATGCCGAAGATCTTCAGGTTCAAGGGCAGCTTCAGCATGGTGGACGACGGCGAGCTGCTGCGCGGCCTCACGGCGGCGTACGGCGAGCGCACCTTCGCGGATGCGAAGATTCCGCTGTACGTCGTCGCGACGGACCTCGCGAACGGTCACCAGGTGACGCTGACGAAGGGCCGCATCCGCGATGCGATCCGCGCCAGCGTGGCCATACCTTATGTATGGGAGCCGTGGCAGGTGGACGGAAAGTGGCTGCTCGACGGATGCTTGTCCGCGCCCCTGCCGGTTGACGTCGCGATGAAGGAGGGCGCCGACCTCATCCTCGCGATGGGTTTCGAGAGCCCCTACCCACGCCGCATCAAGTCGGCGACGCGCTACGCCTTCCAGCTCAACAGCATCTACACGAACAACCTGCTCCGCGCGAACTTCGCGTTCCACAACCTCGCGCACCACGCGGAGATCATCCCGATCCTGCCGGAGTTCGACGGGAACGTGGGCCTGTTCGACACGCACAAGTTCCCGCACGTGATCGAGCAGGGTGAGCGCGCGATGGAAGAGCAGCTGCCCTACCTGCGCCAGCTGCTCGGGCGCGAGGCGTGACCGCACCTAGCGGCAGCACGATCCTCGTCGTCGACGACAACGAGCTCAATCGCGACATCCTCACGCGCCGCCTCCAGCGCAGCGGACACGTGGTGGAAGTTGCCGAGCACGGCGTGCGCGCGCTCGAGATGATGGCTGCCACGTCCTTCGACCTCGTGATGCTCGACATCATGATGCCGGAGATGAACGGCTACGAGGTGCTCGCGCGCCTCAAGGCCGACCCGAGGCTCCAACACGTTCCCGTCATCATGATCACGGCGGTGGACGACGAGGAGAGCATCGTGCGGTGCATCGAGCTCGGCGCTGAAGACCACATGCCGAAGCCCTTCAACCCCGCGCTGCTCAAGGCGCGCGTGGCGTCGTCGCTCGCGAAGAAGCAGCTGCACGATCGCGAGCAGACGTATGCGGCGGGGCTCCAGCGCGAGCTCGACATCGGCCGTCGCATCCAGGAGGGGTTCCTGCCGGAGCACCTGCCCGAGGCGGAGGGGTGGGAGCTGCGCGCGTGCTTCGTGCCCGCGCGCCAGGTGGCCGGCGACTTCTACGACGCCTTCCCCCTGCCCGGCGAGAAGATCGCGTTCGTCGTCGCGGACGTGTGCGACAAGGGCGTGGGCGCGGCGCTGTTCATGGCGATCTTCCGCAGCCTCTTTCGCGCCCTCGCCGAGCAGCGCTTCATGGTGGCGTCGCCGGCCGATGCGCCGTCGGCGGCGCTGCTCGACGTCGTGACCGCCACGAACGACTATATCGGCCGCACGCACGCGAGCGCGAACATGTTCGCCACCGTGTTCTTCGGCGTGCTGGATCCCGTCACGGGGCACATCTGGTACGTGAACGGCGGCCATGAGGCGCCGATCATCCTCGGGGCAGGCGGCGCCGAGCGCGTACGGCTCGCGCCGACGGGGCCCGCCGTGGGGATGATGCCGGACCTCCAGTTTCACGTGGCGGAGGCGTCGCTCGGCGTCGGCGAGCTGCTCGTCGCCTACACGGACGGCGTGCTCGACGCGCACGACGCCGCCGGCGCCATGTTCGGCGAGGAGCGGATGCTCGCGAGCGCACGGTCGTCGCCGGCGTCCGCGCTCGACGCGATCCAGCGCGCGCTCGCCGACTTCTCGGCGGGCGTCGCCGCGTACGACGACGTCACCATGCTGTCCATCCGCCGCGTTGGTGTCGCGAATGGATGATACGCTGACCTGGACGGAGCCCGAGCAGGCGGACGCCGAGCGCGTCCGTCGCCACCGGCGCATGCACACGTTCATCCATCCGCGCATGCGCCTGCTCGGATGCACGATGCTGCTCGTCGTCGTCGCGATCCACAACCGGTTCGCGTTGCCGGACCCGGGCTGGGGCCTCGTGGTGCGGTATGCGATCGCGCTCGAGCTGTACTGCCTCGTCTCGTGGGGCATCCTCCTCAAGTGGTACGGACGCGCGCACGCCGTGGACCTCGGGCTCCTCTTCATGTGGACCGACATCGTCATGTGGACGATCGGCATCTACGTGTCCGGCGCGCAGCACAGCTGGCTCTTCTTCTTCGCGCTCATCCGCGTGAGCGACCAGAGCTTCCTGAGCTTCGGGCGCTCCGTGTGGTTCGCGCACGCCGCACCCGCGAGCTACCTCGTCATGCTGTGCTGGGTGGCGTTCGTGGACCATCACGCGGTGGCGTGGCCGCCGGAGCTGGCCAAGGCGCTTCTCCTCTATATGTGCGCGCTGTACCTGCTCGTGATCGCCTGGAACGTGAAGCTCCTGCGCGACCGCACCACGCGCGCGATGACGATGTCGCGGTCGTCCATCGCCGAGATCAGCGAGAAGTCCAGGCAGCTCGCCGACGCGAAGGAGCAGGCCGAGGCGGCGAACATCGCGAAGAGCAACTTCCTCGCGAACATGAGCCACGAGCTGCGCACGCCGCTCAACGCGATCATCGGCTACAGCGAGATGCTCCTCGAGGAGGCATCGAGTCGCGGCGCGAAGGACGAGGTCACCGACCTCGAGCGCATCCGCAGCTCCGGGCGTCACCTCCTCGGCCTCATCAACGACGTGCTCGACG
>JBDSTA010000243.1:0-14171 GCA_039928475.1 Gemmatimonadaceae bacterium
TTGAGCAGGGCGGCGCCCTCTCCGTTCACGAACCCGGCGCTTCCAGCGAACTCCACGGCGGCGCGTGCACCGCGGTGCAGCACGCCGACGGCATGGATGGCGCCGTCGGCAGGATGGATGCATGGCAGCGCGAGCCAGTGATTGCCCGTGAGCTGCCAGGGAACGTTCGGAAGCGGAGTGTGTGTCATCCTGATCGGCTGAACTGCGATGTGCTCTGTTGATGGTGCTGCGCCCCAATGATAACCTTCCGGCCCATGCCTTTGCTCGCACCAGACTCGCTCATCCCTTGCGGCGCCCCTCTGCGGCGCCGCTGCCGCATCGTCGCCGGCATCGCAATCCTGCTCGCCGCGCCGACGCTTTCGCAGGCGCAGCTCTACCAGTCGCACACCGACGACGCGGCGGCCGTCCCGAAGGGAATGGTGCGCCTCAAGGTGACGACGAGCTGGACGCGCTTCGACGAACGCTTCACGGCCACGGGGCGTCGCATGTTCGCGGACGAGATCTCGAGCGCCGCACTCGGCGTGAACGAATTTCCGTTGCTGGCGCCCGCCGAGCAGGCCCTGCAGACGCTGACGAAGGACGCGACGACGAAGCTGAGCTTCGGGCGACTCGCCGCGGAGAGCGATGCGCGCATCGTGCGCACGCCGATCGCGGTGGAGTATGGCCTCACGCGCCGGCTCACGATCGGCTTCTCCGTGCCCATCGTCCAGACGCGTCGCAGCATCGCAGTGCGCGTGAACCAGGATTCCAGCGGCAATGTGGGCTTCGTGCCCGAGCGACTCCGGCAGGCCGCGGCCGATGCGAACAACGCGGTGTACACGGGCTTCACGAAGGCCGCGGACAGCCTGGCGTCGCTGGTGTCCAGGTGCCCTGCGTCGCCGAACGCGGCCGGGTGCGCCGCCGTGATGGCGAATACGGCCGACGCAACGGCGGCCAGCCAGGCCGCGCGGCAGTTCGCCAACGCGGTAAAGGCGGGGCTGGGCACGGACGTCTCGACGGCACTCATTGCGCCGCTCGGCGCGGGAACGCTCGCGGCGCGCATCGACGCGCAGCGCACGGCGCTCAATGCGAGCGTCCAGAGATACCTCGGCGCCTCGGCTGGCGCGGCGACGAGCGTGTTCGGTGCGCCGACCCCGTTCTCGTACATCGACCTGCAGGGCCGCAACGGCGTCCCGGGCTTCTTGCAGAGTGCACTTGGTGGTCAGCTCGACTCCATCCAGACGCGCGACCGTCCCGTGGTCGGCGGGATCACGGTGGGCGCACAGCTCCTCGTCTTCGACAACTTCGCCACGGATACCATCGCTTCGCGCGGCATCCAGACGCGTCTCGCCGTCGGCGGTGCATATCGTTTCGAGCCAGTCTTCCTGGACTCGGCGACGAGGCTGGGTACGATTCCCGTGGGTGAAGGCTCGGCGGTGGAATTGCACTCGGCGCTCGACGTGATCGCCAGCCGCTTCGGCGCAACGATCGCGGCACGATATGCGCATCCGTTCGCCCAGATGGTGAGCCAGTCACTGCTCGGCGATCCCGAGGCGTTCTACCCGGTGCCCGTGTTCGGCGCCGTCACGACCACCGCGGGCGCAACGATCGGCCTCGACGTGACGCCGCGCATCCTGCTCGGCGACTGGTTCACGCTCGATGCGCACTATGGCCTCGAGCGCACCGGCGCGACGACCTACGACCGGCCCGCCGCGCCCTGCGCGAACTGTTCGTCGTCATCAGTGAGCGTCGTTCCTTCGACCGACGCCCGCACCGCGCAGCGCGCCGGCTTCGGCATCCGCTACTCCACGGTGGACGCATACGGACGTGGCGCGACGCGCCTCCCCATCGAGATTTCCTTCCTCCACCTCGAGACGTTCTCCGGCGATGCCGGCGTCGCGAAGATCCGCCGCGACCAGCTTCAGATGCGGCTGTTCTCAGGATCAGGAAGAACTGACGCAGCGAGGCGGAGCGGCTAACGCCTGCTCCGCTTCGCCTGCTTCGTGGTCTCGGCGGCCGCTCCGGCGGCACTCTCGAGCAGCTCGCGCGCGTGTGCGCGGCTCACTTCACTCTCGGGGTCCCCGCCGAGCATGCGCGCGACCTCGGTGACGCGCGGCTCGCCCTCGAGCACGGCGACGTCCGCCGTGGTCACGCCGCCCCGGGCGCCCTTGCTCACGAGGATGTGATGGTGCGCGCGCGCGGCGATCTGCGGCAGGTGCGAGATCGCGAAGACCTGGTGGTAGCTCGCCACCCGTCGCATCGTCTCGCCCACCTGGAGTCCAACGCGCCCGCCGATGCCCGCGTCCACCTCGTCGAAGATGAGCGTGGGCACGTGGTCGAGGCGCGCGAGGATCGTCTTCAGCGCCAGCATCACGCGCGAGAGCTCGCCGCCCGACGCCACGCGCGCGAGTGGCCGCTGTTCGTGTCCCACGTTGAGCGAGACGCGGAACTCGACCGCCTCGGCACCATCAGGGCCCACCTCGCGGAGTGGCACGAGCGCGGCGTGGAAATGCCCGTCCGCTATGCCGAGGTCGGGGAGCACTTCGTCCACTGCGCGGCCGAGTCGGTCGCCCGCCTGTGCGCGCGCCTCCGTGAGCGCGGCGGCGTGCTCGCTGAGCGAGGCTTGCGCGGACCGTTCGGCTTCCTCGAGTGAGCGAAGGTCGAGCTCCGCCGAGTCGACGAGGTCGAGCTCCGCGCGCGCGGAACGTCCCTGCTCGATGACGTCGGCCAGCGTTGCGCCGTACTTCTTGCCGAGCTTGAACAGGAGGTCGCGGCGACGGCGCACCTCATCGAGACGCGCGGGGTCCAGCTCGACAGTGGACTCGTACTCGGTGAGCTCTCGGGCGAGCGCCTCGAGGTTGTAGTACGCGGCGTCGTAGAGCTCCTGCAGGCGCGACAGCGTGGGATCGACGCGCTGGATGGTGTGGAGCGAGCGCTCGATGCTCGAGAGCCGCGACAATACCGTGTCGTCCTCACCTTCCACCGCCGACGAGATGCCGGTGGCGAGCTCGCGGAGCTCCTCGGCATTCTCGAGACGTCGCGCTTCGTCCTCGAGTCGCGCCTCCTCCCCCTCGACGAGCTTCGCGCCCTCGATCTCGCTCACGACGTGGCGCAGGTAGTCCGCGCGCTTCTCCGCGTCCGCGCGGCGGCGACGCAGGTCCTGGATGCTGCGGCGGGCCGTCGCGAGCGACTCATGCGCCGCGCGCACTCGATCGGCCGTCTCGGTGGAGCCGGCAAATGCGTCGAGGATGCGGCGCTGTGCGTCGCCATCCAGCAGCGTCTGCGCCTCGTGCTGGCCGTGCAGGTTCACGAGCTGGCGGCCGATCTCCGCGAGCATCGCGGCGCTCACCGTGGTGCCGTTCACCCACGCGCGCGCACGGCCTGCACTCGCGATCTCGCGCTTCAGGACGACCAGGTCCTCGTCCGCGTCGATGCCGCGCTCGTCGAGCAGCGCGACGATCTCGGGCCGATCGCTGACGTCGAACACGCCTTCCACCGTGGCCTTGTCGGCGCCCGTGCGGATGAGGTCCGCGCTCGCGCGCTCGCCAAGCAGCAGCCCGAGTGCGCCGACGATGATGGACTTGCCCGCGCCGGTCTCGCCGGAGAGCACGTTGAAGCCACGCGCGAGCGGGAGCGTGAGCGATTCAATGATCGCGAAATTCCTGATGCGCAGCTCTGTCAGCATGCCGTCGGCTCATCACGGTCGGCCAGTCCACCCCAGTGCAGCTTCTCGCGCATGGTGGCAAAGAAGCTCGCGTCGGGAAAGCGCACGATGGTTACGGGTCGCGACGAGCGGCGCACGACGAGCGTCTCCCCGGCTCCAAAGGTGGCACCGACCTGGCCGTCCACCGTCACCAAAAGCTCGTCGGGACCATCTTCCACACGCACGGTGAGCTCGGACGTGGGCGGGAGCACGAGCGGACGCAGGGCGAGCGTATGCGCGCTCACGGGCGTGACGATCATCGTCTCCAGCGTCGGGAACACGATCGGCCCGCCGGCGGAGAGGTTGTACGCCGTGGAGCCGGTGGGCGTGGCGATGACGATCCCGTCGCCGGAGTAGTGCGCGACCGTCTCGCCGTTCGCCTGCACCCACATCGTCACCACGCGCGCGAATCCTCCCTTGTGGAGGACGACGTCGTTGAGCGCGAGCCAGGTGGCGCGATCGGCACCGGATCCGCCGCGCACGCGTGCGTCGAGTCGCATGCGCGGCTCAACGACATAGTCGCCCGCTGCGAGGCGCGCGAGCGCACTCTCCAACTCCTTCGCCGGGCAACAGGTGAGGAACCCGAGGCGACCGAGGTTGATGCCGAGGATGGGAACGGGATACGCCTCGACGATGCGCGACGCGCGCAGCAACGTTCCGTCGCCGCCGAGCGTGACGATCGCGTCGAGCGCACCCGGCACGATCGCCGGCGCGTCCGGTCCCGCGATGTCGTGCAAGCTCTCCTCGTACGACAGCTCGAGCCCGAGTGTGGGCGCAAGCCGGCGAAGGGTCCCGAGAACCTCCGGAAGCCCTTCGTAGCCGAGATGACCGGCCACGCCGAGTCGGATCACCCGGCGAGCGCCTCGCTCTCGTGCAGCGCGCGAACGCGATCCGCGATGCCGGCAGCGTCGAGGCCCAGTGATGCAAGCTGCTTCGCGCGCGACGCCGCGTACACGATGCGATCGGGCACGCCGTGCGTGTGCACGCGCACCGCGAGGTCATGGCGCTCGATGATCGCGCTCATGTACGCACCGAAGCCGTTCACCACCGTGCCTTCCTCCACCACCAGCACCTGCTTGTGGTTCGCGAGGATGGCGGCGAGCGTGACTTCGTCGTACGGCTTGAGGTAGCGGCAGTTCACGACGGTGACGTCGAGTCCCTCGGCGGCCAGCGTTTCCGCCGCAGCGAGCGAGAGCTGCACCATCGTGCCCACGGCGAGGATCGCGACCTCGCTACCCTGCCGGAGTACTTCCCACGTGCCGTATGGCGTCGCGGGAATGTCCTTCATGTCGGCCACTGCCGCCGGCACGACATCGCGCGGATACCGGAGGCAGAATGGACCACGCTGCTGCTCCACACCGGCGCGCAGCAGGCCGAGCATCTCGGTGCCGTCCTTCGGCGCCGTGACGGTCATGTTCGGCACGGCAAGCATGTACGCGATGTCGTAGAGCCCTGCGTGCGTCTCGCCATCCTCGCCGACAAGGCCCGCGCGATCCATCGCGAACACGACCGGCAGCGACTGGATGGCGCAGTCGTGGATGATGTTGTCGTAGCCGCGCTGGAGGAACGTCGAGTAGATCGTGCACACGGGCCGCAGGCCACGCGTGGCCATGCCCGCCGCGAACGTCACAGCGTGGCCCTCGGCGATGCCGACGTCGAAGAAGCGCGCCGGATGCGTCTTGGCGAACAGGCCGACGCCAGTGCCACTCGGCATCGCGGCCGTGATCGTGACGACCTTTGGATTCTCGGTGCCGAGCTCCGTGAGTCCCTTGCCCAGCACCGCGGTGTAGCCGGGGTTCGCGACCGTGGTCTTCAGCTGCTTGCCGGTGGCCGGGTCGTGCCCGGGCGGCAGCGCGTGCCATTTCTCGCCGGCCGCCTGCTCACCCGCCGGAAAGTCCTTGCCCTTCTGCGTAATGACGTGGACGAGCCGCGGCCCGCCCATCTCGCGCACCGCGGCCAGCGTGTCCACGAGTGCGTCGATGTCGTGACCGTCGATGGGACCGAAGTAGCGGAAGCCGAGCTCCTCGAACAACACACCCGGCGTGAGGAAGGACTTCATGCTTTCCTCCCACTTCCGCACGATGGTGCCAACAGGTCCAGCATTGTCGACGATGTCGCCAATGCGCGAGCGCACGCGGTTGTACAGCGGATTACGCTGGATCGACGTGAGGTACTTGTGCATCGCGCCGACGTTCGGCGCGATGGACATCTCGTTGTCGTTCAGGATGACGACGAAATCGCGGTCGGAGTGGCCGGCGTTGTTGAGCCCTTCATACGACAGGCCGCACGACAGGGCGCCGTCGCCGAGGATGGCGACGACCTTGAGGTCTTCCTCGCCATTGATGTCGCGCGCGGCAGCCATGCCGAGCGCCGCGGAGATCGCGGTGCCCGCATGTCCGGCGCCGAAGGTGTCGAACTCGCTCTCGGTGCGCTTGAGGAAGCCGGAGATGCCGTTCTCCTGTCGCAGCGTCTCCATCCGCGCGTTGCGGCCCGTGAGCAGCTTGTGCGGGTAGCCCTGGTGCCCCACGTCCCACACGAGCTGGTCGCGCGGCGTCTTGAAGGCGTGGTGCAGGGCGATGGTGAGCTCGACGACGCCGAGGCCGGCGCCGATGTGGCCGCCCGTCCGCGAGCACACGTCCACCATGCGCGCGCGCACGTCCTTGGCGAGGGTGCGGAGCTCGTCGCGGGTGAGGTGCCGGAGGTCGGCAGGCGAGTCGATACGATCGAGGATGGACATTTGCGGCATGACGAAATCTAAGAGGTGCGCTCGACGGAAAAGCGGGCGAGATGCGCCAGGGACGGCGTCAGGAGTCCCACCAGGTCGAGAGCGGCACAGCCTTCGTCGATCAATGCGGCGGCCCGGTGTTTTGCTCCCTCGACCCCCAGGAGCGCCGGATACGTGCTCTTCCTGAGCGCCAGGTCGCGGCCGGCCGTCTTCCCAAGCTGGTCGGTGGTCGAGGTGACGTCGAGGACGTCGTCGGCAATCTGGAATGCCAGCCCCACAGCCGCGCCGTAGTGTGCCAGTGCGTCCACCCGGAGCAGATCGGCCGACGCCGCGAGTCCGCCGAGGATGGATGCGGCGGCAATGAGGGCGCCCGTCTTCGCGCGGTGGATACGCTCCAGCTCCGCGAGTGCCAGGGGCCGTCCTTCTCCGTCCAGGTCGAGCAGCTGCCCGCCGACCATGCCGCCCGCACCGGACGCCCGCATCAACTCGGCGACGATGTGCCCGACCTCAGCCGGTCCCAGCCCGAGATCGCGCGCTGCGTCTGCGGCCGAACGGGCTGCAAGCGGCACCATGGCGAGGCCGGCGGCGGTCGCCGCCGCCACGCCGTGCACGCGGTGCACGGTTGGGCGGCCGCGGCGGACGTCGTCGTCATCCATGCACGGCAGGTCGTCGTGCACCAATGAGTACGCGTGCACCACCTCGATGGCCGCCGCGAGCGGCGACGCGTCGATCATCCCGCCGGCGGCCTCGTAGGCGCTCAGGAAGAGGATGCCGCGCAGTCGCTTCCCTTCGCCGAGCAGGCTGTAACAGATCGCATCACCGACAGTGCCGAGGCTCGGCGACACATACCGGTCGCAGAGCGAACGCAGGGCATGCCCGATGGACTGCCGATGCAATGCGAGCACCTGCGGCTCGGTCCCGAATGCGAGGTCAGGCATCGTCGTCGAGGTCCTCGAGCGTGAATGCGCCGTCCGCAAGGCGAGCAAGGCGCTTCACCTTCGTCTCCGCCTCCGTGAGCGACGTCGCCGCCTCGCGAAGGCAGGTCACCCCTTCCTCGAAGAGCGCGAGCGCCGTCGCGAGATCCGTCTGCTCATTCTCGAGCTGCGCGACGATGGCCTCCAGGCGCTCGAGCCGTTCCTCGACGGTCATCGCGCGTCTCCGCCGAGCGGCCGCACGCGCTGCGCGACCGCATCGATTTCGCCGTCGCGCACGCGGAGCGTGAACGGCATCTCGCTCGCGAAGTCCGCCGTGGAGGCCAGAGTTCCCCCGTTCACTCCACGCGCGACCGCGTAGCCGCGCTCGAGCGTCGCCATGGGGCTCAGCGCGTGCAACCTTCCCGCGAGCGCGCCCATGCGTGTACCGCGCTCGCGCACGAGGTCCGAGGTGGCTGATGCGAGCGCATGCGCGGCGGACACCGCGCGGAAGCGCGGCTCATGCAGCCGCTCGTCCATCGCCTGGGAGAGCCGCCCTCGCAGCGCGCCGAGCGTGAGCGCCATTTCCGCACGCGAGCTCACCGCTGCTTCGGCGGCTGCGGAGGGAGTGGGGGCGCGAAGATCCGCGACCAGGTCGCAGAGGGTGATGTCCACTTCGTGACCGACGGCTGAGATAGTGGGAACGGGACAGGCGGCGACGGCGCGCGCGACGCGCTCGTCGTTGAACGCCCAGAGGTCCTCCCGGGATCCACCGCCGCGACCCACGATGACGAGATCCGCCCCGCCCCACTTGGCCAGCCGGCGGAATGCGCGACAGATCTCGAGCGGCGCGCCCTCACCCTGCACCGCTGCATGCACGACCACGAGCTCCACGCCGGGCGCGCGCCGGCGCAGCACGGCAACGACGTCGCGCAATGCAGCGCCGCTCGCGCTCGTGACGAAGGCGATGCGCCGCGGATGCCGCGGCAGCGCGCGCTTCCGCTCGGGTGCGAGCAGGCCATCGGCAGCGAGCCGGGCGCGCGTCGCCTCGAGCGCCTTTCGCCACAGCCCCTCGCCGTCGGCCTCCATGCGGCGCACGGTGAACTGCATCTCGCCGCGCGCGGCGTATACGCCGAGCTGGCCCAGCACCGTCACCTGCATGCCGTCATCGGGCGATGCGGGAATGCCCATCTGGTCGCGAGACCATACCACGCACTTGAGCTGCGAGTTGCGATCGCGAATGCAGAAGTACCAGTGGCCGTTGCGGTGCGACTTGAAGTCGCTCACCTCGCCGCGCACCCACACGGGGATGAACGCGCCCTCCACGACCTCCTTCACCGTCTGCGTGAGCATGGAGACGGAGATGGCCGAGCGCGGGCTCGCACCAGGGAAGACGTCGTCGCTGTCGTCGGCGACGGGCGCTTCGTGCAGCGGCGCGGGCTCGAACAGCGACTGTCCGTCCTCGAGCGAATCGCTCGCGGCCGAGGTACGGCGGCGCATCAGCGCTCCAGCGTCTCGCGTGCGGCGCGCGCCGTGTTGCGGAGCAGCATGGCGATGGTCATCGGGCCGACGCCCCCGGGCACCGGCGTGATGAGGGACGCGACCTGGCGCACTCCCTCGAAGTCCACGTCGCCCACGAGGCGCGTGCCGCTCTTGGTGGAGGCGTCGGGAATGCGGTTCATGCCGACGTCGATCACGACGGCGCCGGGCTTCACCATGTCGGCCGTGATCATGCGCGCGCGGCCGGCGGCGACGATGAGGATGTCCGCGCGACGCGTGTGCGCCGCGAGGTCGCGCGTGCGGCTGTGGCAGACGGTGACGGTACTGTCCGCGCCCTCGCCCGCCTGCACCATGAGCGCAGCCATCGGCTTGCCGACGATCGTGCTCCGGCCGATGACGACGCAGTCGGCGCCCTTCGTCGGCACCTCGTAGTGCACGAGCATGCGCTGCACGCCGGCCGGCGTGCACGGCGCGAATCCATCAGAGTGCCCGATGAGCAGCTTGCCCACGTTCACCGGATGAAAGCCGTCCACGTCCTTCGCCGGGTCGATGTGGCGGATGACGGTGTCGGGATCGATGTGCTTCGGCAGCGGCATCTGGACGAGGATCCCGTGCACGGTGGGATCGGCGTTCAGTCGCTCCACGAGCGCGAGGAGCTCTGCCTGCGACGTGGTGGCCGCCAGGCGGATCGTCTCGCCGGCCATGCCCGCCTCGCGCGAGGCCTTCTCCTTCGAGCCGACGTACACGGCGCTCGCGGGATCCTCGCCGACGAGGACGACCGTGAGGCCCGGCGTGATGCCGCGCGCCTGGAGCTCCGTCACCTCGGCGGCGACTTCGCCGCGAATGAGCTTCGCGAGCGCGGTTCCGTCGATGAGGCCCGCGCCTGCGGTATCAGCGGGCAAAGTCCACCGCCCGCGTCTCGCGGATCAGCACGACCTTGATCTGCCCCGGATACTGGAGTTCCGCCTCGATACGACGTGCGATCTCCTCGGAGAGCGTCGTCATGCGGCCGTCGTCCACGTCGTCCGGCACGACGATGACGCGGATCTCGCGGCCCGCCTGGATCGCGAACACACGCTCCACGCCCTTGTAGCTCGACGCGATGCGCTCGAGGCCCTCGAGACGCTTCACGTAGGTCTCGAACGCCTCGCGACGCGCGCCAGGGCGCGAGCCGGAGATCGCGTCGGCGGCCTGCACGAGGACCGACACCTCCGTCTCGTGCGGCACGTCGTCGTGATGCGCGGCGATGCAGTTCACCACGAGCGGATTCTCGCCGTACTTCGTGGCCATCTCGACGCCGAGCTGCACGTGTGTGCCCTCGTGCTCGTGCGTGAGCACCTTGCCCACGTCGTGCAGCAGCGCGCCGCGCTTCGCCATCGCGACGTCCAGGTTGAGCTCCGCGGCCATGATGCCGGCGAGGTGCGCAACTTCCTGCGAGTGATGCAGGATGTTCTGCCCGTAGCTCGTGCGCCACTTCATGCGCCCGATGAGCTTGATGAGCTCAGGATGCAGCCCGTGCACGCCCGTGTTGTACGCCGCCTGCTCGCCCGTCTCGATGATCGCCGCGTCCACTTCCTTCTTCGACTTGTTGACGACCTCCTCGATCCGGCCCGGATGGATGCGGCCGTCCGACACGAGCTTCTCGAGCGCGAGGCGCGCGACCTCGCGGCGGATGGGATCGAAGCACGACACGACCACCGTGTCCGGGGTGTCGTCGATGATGACATCGACGCCGGTGGCGAGCTCGAACGCGCGGATATTGCGGCCCTCGCGGCCGATGATGCGTCCCTTCATCTCGTCGTTCGGCAGCGCGACGGCAGAGACCGTGGTTTCCGCCGTGGTGTCCGCCGCGATGCGCTGGATGGCGAGCGCAACGATCTTCTTGGCCTCACGCTCGGCATTGCGCCGCGCGCTCTCACGAATCTCGCGCAGCATGTTCGCGGCGTCCGCGTGCGCCTCTTCCTCGAGGCGGCGGATCAGCTCGTTCTTCGCATCCTGCGCGGACATGCCCGCCATCTGCTCCAGGCGGCGACGCTCCTCGGCGACGAGCTTGTCGAGCTCCTCCTCGCGCGTCTGGACGATCTTCTCGCGGCGCCCGAAGTCGCTGGCGCGCTTGCCGAGGTCCCGGTCGCGCTGCTCGACGAGCTCGAGCTTCCGGTCGAGCGTACCCTCACGCTCCGTGACGCGGCGCTCCTCCTGCTCCACCTGCGCGCGTCGCTGCCGAAGCTCCTGCTCGGCGGCCTCGCGGAGCTTCATCACCTCTTCCTTGCCGGTGATGACGGCGCTCTTGCGCGAGTTCTCCACATCGCGCTCGGCGTCGGCGATGATGCGCTTCGCCGTTTCTTCCGCCGTGGACTTGGCCGCGGAGTGCCGCTCGACTTCCTCGCGCTTGCCTGCGGAAACGCCGGACTTGCGTCCGAAAAAGAAAAAGGCCGGCAAGGCGATGACGAGCGCGCCCAGCGCGGCAAATAATGCCATTTGGTTCAGTCGATATATGCTCCACCGCGCTGAAAGCGCGGGAGAAGGGATACCAGCGCCGTATCCGCGGAGCGCCGCCATGTAGTGATCCCGCTCGAGGTCACGCCGACGTGGGGCGCGACATGGAGTGAGCTAACTACAAAGGGCGCTGCAACCTACGGGTACAGCTCGGCGACTCGGGCAACTTACGGAGTGCGCCGGGAAGCTGCAAGCGCCGGAGGGGCTAACCGACCGCCGGTATGGACGTGCTGTCGCGCTTCGCCGGCGGGAGCAGGCGGCGCATGTCCGTGCTCAGGCTCTGCATCGCACCGACGAGGGAGCCGCTGGCCTCGCGAGCCTCGAACAGCTCCGAGGTGATCTGGAGCGCGGCCAGGATCGCCGCCCGGTTGGCCTCGATCACGGAGCCACCCGACAGGATCTGCCTGATGGAGCGGTCGAGGTATTCGGCCACGGCGCGGGTGTGTTCCGGCGCCGCCTCGGTGCGCAGCACGTACGACTCGCCGAGGATCTCGACCTTCACCGAAGTCTTCTTTCCGCTCACCGCTCTCCTCCTCCCTGCGCCTGCTGCCTGATGAAGCGGACGCGGTCGAGCATCTGCCTGGTGCGCGCGGTAGCCGCGTCGAGCCTGGCCTTTAGCGCCGCGTTCTCGTGTTCCAGCTGCGTCACGCGATCGGACAGCTCGCGCTGCTCCACCATGGCCGGCGTGGATGCCTGCCCCTCAGCGTCGCGTAATTTCGCTTCCGCGAGGAGCGCACGACGACGAAAGCCGGCGAGCTCGTCCCCAAGGTGGCGGACGAGCGTCTCGAGCTCGCGAAAGGCGATGACTTCAGGTCGTGCGCTGTCGGACATTCAGTTCGTTCTGGAGCGCTGTAAGGATCTTGGCGCGACGCCCTTCGATTTCCTTGTCGCGTAGAGTGCGCTCGGGATGGCGCAAGGTCAACCGCCACGCGACCGAACGGTGCCCTTTTTCCACGCCCTCGCCTTCGTACAGGTCGAATGCGACGAGACGCTCCAGCAACTCGCCGGCCGCCTGGCTGATGACGTTCTCGACGTCGGCGGCCAACACGCCGTCCGGCACGAGGAGGGCGAGGTCGAACTCCGACGCGGGCGTCGTGGGCAGTGGACGGAAGCGCCGCGCGCGGCGCGGCGCCACCGCTGTCGTGTCGCCGTGCGCGTGCTCGCCTATGGGCGCGACGTCGCCGTTGGGGACGTCGCCCATCGATACCTCGACGCCGAAGGCCGGCGCGGCCCACACGGGCGCATCGAGTGCCACGCGAGCCACCTGGCCGCGCTCCTCCCCGTTGACGAGCACCGTCCAGAGCACGGGCGAATCGTCGTCGCTCGGCCTGAGCTCGACCGGGCCGGCGCCCAGCGCGGCGCCAATCCGTTCCGCGAGCGACTTCGCGTCCCACGCGTCGTACTGCGGCGGCTTCGCATTCGTGAAGTGCGCCGGCTCGCGATCGCCCATGACGAGCGCGGCAACCCGCATGCTCTCGTCGGGGAGCACGTGATCCCCGGGAGCGAAGACGGAACCGACCTCGAACAGACGAATATTCCGCTGCATGTGCGCCAGGTTGTGCTCGGCGCGCCGGGCGAGTGACTCCATGAGCGTGCGGCGGAGGTGCCCCTCATTTTCCGCGAGCGGATTGAGCACGCGCACGTGCCCCTCACCGCCCGAGACGAACGGCGTGGGACGCACTTCCATGAGCCCTTCGCCGACGAGTACGTCGCGCAGGCGGGCCGACGTGCCCCACATGGGAGCGTCGCGCGAAGTTCCGGGACGATACGGCTGCACCTCGTCGGGCAGCGCATCGTAGCCGTGCAGCCGCGCGACTTCCTCGATCAGGTCCACCTCGGCGGCAAGGTCACCGCGCCAGCTCGGCGCGACGACGAGGATGGATCCCATGAGGTCCTCGACCTGGGCAGTGCAGCCAATGGAGCGCAGCAGCCCGACGATGCGCTCACTCTCGACCTCCACACCCAGCACGCGACGCACACGCGACGGGCGGAGCACCAGCGGCATGGGTTCCGTATCGCCCACGTGGAGATCGACCGGGGACGCGACGACCTCGCCGCCGGCGAGTGCGATGATCAAGGCCGACACGCGCTCGAGTGCGCGCGGCGCGATCGCCGAATCCACGCCGCGCTCGAAGCGATAGCTGGCGTCGGTGGACAGGCCGGCGACCCGACGCGTGCGCCGAGTGGCGACGGTGTCGAATGTCGCGACCTCGACGAAGACGTCCGTCGTGTCGTCGCCGACCTCGGTATCGCGCCCACCCATCACGCCCGCGAGCGCGATGGGACTCACCGAATCGGCGATCACGGTCATCTCCGCCGTGAGCTTGTGCGTGACGCCATCGAGCGTGACGAGCGTCTCGCCGTCCTTCGCCGAGCGGACGACGATCGTCTTCTCGGGCATCTTCGGCTCGGGGTCGACCTTGTTCAGGTCGAACGCGTGGATGGGCTGCCCGAGCTCGTGCAGGATGTAGTTCGTCGCGTCCACGACGTTGTTGATCGAACGCGAACCAACACTCGCGAGACGCTCGACGAGCCACGCGGGGCTCGCCGCGACCTTCACGCCGCGAATGACGACGCCCATGTAGCGCGACGCCAGCTTCGCATTCTCGAGATGCAGCACGAGTCCGCCCGCGTTGCCCGCGCGGCGGAACTTGCTCGCCTCGGGGATGGCGATGCCATCGATGCCGATGTCGGGCAGTTGAAGCTCTGTACCTGTCACTGCAGCGACCTCGCGCGCGAGGCCAAGGTGCGAGAGCAGGTCCGGACGGTTCGGCAGCACGTCGACGACGAGGCGCGTATCGCCAACGCTCACCGCGTCGATGAAGCGCGTGCCCGGCGCGGCGTCCACGTCGAGCTC
>JBDSTA010000244.1:0-7500 GCA_039928475.1 Gemmatimonadaceae bacterium
GACGTAGCCCTCGGCGCCGTACTCGCCCGTGGACTCCACGTGCTCCTTCATGGTGTGCACGGTGACGTTCGCTCCCTCGCGCGAGAGCAGCGGCTTCTTCACGTACTCGAACATGCCGTTGGGCTCGTCGAAGTAGGACGGCAGCAGGTTGCCGTGCCCCGGGAACAGCTCCCAGAGGATGGGGAGGATGCCCTTGTTCGACAGGACCATCTTCCAGGCGGGCTCGATCATCATCGTCTTCGTGTGCGCGAGATGATCGCCGAAGGGCTCGTGCATGAGCCACTCCCACGGGTAGAGCTTGAACAGCGTGTCGATGCGCACGTCCTCGCGGTCGCAGAGCTCGCGCGCGCGCGGGTCCCACCCGATGTCCTCCATCGCGAGCAGCTTCACCTGAAGGCCCGCCTGCGCCGCCGTCTCGGCGACGTACGCCGCGGTCATGCCGTCCTCGAGGTCGTCGATGGATGCGAAGTGGACCACGGGGCCGAGCGGACCGCTGCTCTTCAGGTCGTCGGTGACGTAGCGCCAGTATTCGACCAGCTTCTCGTGAATCGAGTTGAACTGGTCGGCGCCCGGGTGCTGTGCCTGAAGCCAGTCCCACTGGATGACGGACGCTTCCAGCAGTGACGTGGGAGTGTCGGCATTGTATTCGAGCATCTTCGGCGGCGTCTTGCCGTCGTACGCGAGATCGAAGCGGCCGTAGACGCTCGGTGGCTCGTCGTTCCAGCTCTTCGTGATGAGCGGGATGGCGTGCTCGGGGATCTTGAGCTCGTCGTAGCGCTTCTCGTCGATGACGTGCTGCACCGCCTCGAGGCAGCGCGCGTGGAGCTCGTTCGTCGCGCGCTCGATGGTCTCGATCTGGTCGGTGGTGAACTGGTAGTACGCTTCTTCCGACCAGTAGGGCGTCTGCCCGGTGTGCCACTTGAGGCCGCGCGCCTCGACCGCCGATTGCCAGTCGGCGCGCGGCGTGCTGGTGATGCGTTGCACGTCAGCTCCCCGAGAAGCCGCGTACGCCGCCGATGCGGCCGAAGCCACCGCGCACCACCGTGCTGCGCGGCGCGGAGGTGCCGATGTGCGGCGCGTACGTGGACGCGGACAGCGCGCGCACGCGCCCGCCCGAGCGGACGTACCCGGAGTAGCCGTTGTGATAGAACAGGAACGGCATCGCGTAGGCGTGGTGATACCACATGCCGCCGTAGTAGTAGCCATTCTGGTGCACGGCGACCTGGCATGCCGCCTCGTTGTAGACCTGCGGGAGGCAGGGGTCCACCCCGGACACGACCTGCGGGCCCGAGTCGCAGCCGACGAGGGCTGCGAGCGCCGGCACGATGACGAGCGGCACGGCGGACGAACGCTTGCTGATGGGCATCTATGACAGTGCGCGTTTTCGCGCACGCTCTTGGTCGAACTGTGGAAATGGCGGACAACGAAATGCGATCTTACTTACGTCTCATGGAGCCGGTAAGTGTCAGCCCTTCGGTTGCCCTTCGGAGTCCTGGCTGGCACATTTTTTCACGCTCCTACCCACTCGACTGATGACTTCAGCTTCACGCGCACTGCTCACCGCCGCACTGCTCGCACTGCCCTCCGCACTCGCCGCCCAGGAGGCGATGCCGAAGAGCGGTACCGAGGTGCTCGAGCGCATGCGCGCCGCGTACGACGGCAAGTGGTACCACACGCTCACGTTCGCGCAGAAGACGACGATCTTCGCCAAGGACGGCACCAGGCGCGTGCAATCGTGGCGCGAGTACATGCGCCACGGCGCGGCTGGCACGCACCTGCGCATCGACATGGGCGATCCCGCCGCGGGCAACGGCGCCCTCTACACCGCCGACTCGTCGTGGCGCTTCCGCGCCGGCAAGCTCGCGGCCCATGACGCCGACGGGAATCCCTTCCTGCCGATGATCGAGGGTGTGTACGTGCAGCCCGTCGCGAAGACGGTCGCCGAGGTCGGGCCGATGCACGTGGACCTCTCGAAGGTGACCTCGGGCATGCGCGACGGAAAGGCGGTGTGGATCGTGGGCGTGGCGTCCACCGCAGACTCCACCTCGCCGCAGTTCTGGGTCGAGGTGGAGCGCAAGGTCGTCGTCCGCATGATCGTACAGCTCGGCGGCCCCGATCCGTTCGACATCCATCTCGGCGACTACGTCGCCGTGGGCGGCGGCATGCTCGCGACGAAGGTGTCGATGTTCGTGAAGGGTGCGCCGGTGCAGGTCGAGGACTATGCCGACTGGAAGGTGGACGTCCCGATCGCCGACGCCGTGTTCAACCCGGCCGCGTGGGTGCAGCCACCGCGATGATGATGGAAGCACCGCGCCTCTACGAGCTGGCCGACCTGGTGGCGCGGTGGATCCACGTGATCGCGGCGATCATGTGGACAGGCAACTCGATGCTCTTCAACTGGATCGACCGGACGCTCGTGAAGGACGAGCGCATGCCGGCGGGATCCATCGGCACGACGTGGCTGCTGCACAGCGGCGCCTTCTATCACGTGGAGAAGACATCGCTGGGTGGACGCGGCCTGCCGGCGCCGCTGCACTGGTTCAAGTGGCAGGCGTACACCACGTGGATGAGCGGCCTCGCGCTGCTGCTGGCGGTGTACTGGGTGGGCGGACGCGCGACGCTCGAGGACTCCTCGCGCGCACCGCTCACCCATGCGCAGGCCGTGGCGCTCGGCGCCGTCATCGTGTTCGGCGGCGTGGCGTTCTACGAGATGGTGCAGCGCCTCATTGCGCCCAGGGCGCGGAAGACGGCCGAGCTGTTGCTGGCGCTCTGGTTCCTGGGCGCGGTGTTCGCATCCACGATGCTGAGCGGCCGGGCGGCGTTCCTGCACATCGGTGCGATGATGGCGTCGATCATGGCCGGCAACGTGTTCTTCACGATCGTGCCTTCGCAGCGCGAGCTCTTGAAGGCGGTGACCACGTCGGGCAGCGCCGACCCCGAGATCTCCGCGCGCGCGAAGCGGGTGTCCATCCACAACAACTACTTCACGTTCCCGGTCATCGTCCTGATGGTGAGCGGGCACTTCCCGTCGCTGTATGCGGGGCGCGCACCGTGGGCGACGCTGCTCGTGCTGGTGATCGCCGGCGCTGCGGTGCGGCACGTGCTGAACGTGCGCTTCGCATTCGCGCCATGGCGTCCCACGCTCGCGGCAGTGCTCGCGGTGTCGGTGCTGTCGCTCTACGGATTGATGTCGCTGCCCGCCGCTGGCGCCGCGCCCGTGGCAACCGGCGGCGCGCCGGTGACGTTCGAGGAAGCGCGCCACATCATCGATCGCCGGTGCGCGGCATGTCACTCGGCGACGCCGTCCGACCTCACCTTCGGCCCAGCGCCCGCAGGCGTGATGTTCGACACGCCGGAGCAGATCCGCTCCCATGCAGCACGCATCCGCGAGCGGGCGGTGGTGACGCGCACGATGCCGCTGGGAAACAAGACGAACATGACCGACGCGGAGCGTGATGTACTGCGTCGTTGGTTGGCCGCGCCGTAGGCGCGGGACCGGCTTCAGCTCCCTCGGTAAGTCGAATAACCGAAAGGTGCCAACAGGAGCGGCACATGATAGTGCTGCGCCTCGGCGGCCACCTCGAACGCGATGCAGATCTCGGCATAGAAGCTCGCGCGGCGTGACGACGCGAAGTACGGAGCCACGTCGTAACACAGGCGGTAGCTGCCCGCGGCAATAGCCACATCGCCGAAGGAGGTCACGCGTCCATCCGCGTTCGTCGTGCCGCGGCCGAGCTCTTTCGATCCGTTCCTTGCATGGAGTGTGACTGCGATACCCGCGGCCGGGGCGCCGAGTGATGTGTCGAGCACGTGGGTGCTGATGGTCGTCGTCGCACTCATGCGAGCAGCTTCTCCAGCCTGAGACGCGTGATCTTCCGTTGCTCCTGCGCGGCGATGGCCATCTCTTCCTCGGTCGTGTTCCCGAGGCGTGCCAGCAGGGCCGACAGGATGTCGTCCGCGCTCCTGCCGTTCGCGCTGATGATGAAGATGAAACCGAACGTCCTTTCGTACTCGAGGTTCGCCGCCGTGAGCGTGTCCCGCACGGCGCCGCTCACGCGGCCGACGCCGGCCTGCTCACCCGCCGACCACTCCGCAGCCGCGGGGGCGACGCTCGCGCGCGCCTTGCCTTCGCCAATCTTCGGGTGGTGCGCGAAGGCCTCGAGCCAGTCGTCGCCGCTCAGTGTGTCGGAGATCTCGTCGGCCACCCTGGTCACGTCCTCGCACGTGTGGAATGGTCGTCGGCGGACCATTTCCGCCACCCACCTCGAGGAGCCGCAGCAGGCCGCGAGCTTGAAGGCGGCCTCCGTCTCCGGCATCGTGTCGAGCTGCGCGACGGTGATCGTCATGTGGCGCGCCGTCCGAGGAGGCGGAGGCGCGCGACGCCGCCGTCAGGATAGATGTTGAGCCGCACGTGCGTCGCGCGCGGTGCGCCCTTCGTCTCCCAGCGATGCCGCGCATGCGGCTGGAGCGTGGACTGCGGCACGAGCTCGGTCCACTGCACGGTGGCACTGGCAAGGCGCTCGGCGCTCTCGCCCGGTGCGTACGCGCATTCGAGCATGCACGAGCCCGGCGCATTTCCCTTGAAGTGATCGGTGTCGAGCTCCACGGCCTCGATCATCCCCGCGTCGGCGAGGCGAATGATCGTCCAGTCGTGACCCGGCCCGCGGCGGCGCTTCGTCTCCCACCCGTTGCCCATGTGCGTCGAGCGGCCGGGCATGATGAGGTTCTGCCGGTGGCCGAAGAACATGTCACTGCACACCATGGCGTAGCCGCCATTCTCGAGGGCGGCGAGGTCGAACACGCCGTCCATCGTGTGCGCACGAGGGCGCACCTCCCCGTGCACGCGCAGCCGTGCGACGCCGCCGTCGGGAACGATGTTCAGGCGCAGGTGCGTGACGACGTCGCCGTCGTCGATCGCGAAGGAGTTCCTCGAATCGCCCGCGAGCGGCGATTGCGCGAGGATCGTGCGCCAGGCCGCGCCCTCGAGCTCCTGCGCCGACGGCGTCCCGCCGACGTTGCACGCCTCGACGCTCGCGCTTTCGGGATAGTTGCCGCGGAACCAGGCCGTGTCGATGACGACGCCGCGCACCACACCTGGCGTGCCGAGCTGGATGATGGCCCAGTCGTAGCCCGGCGTGCGGCGGCGACGCGTCTCCCATCCGTCCATCCACTTGCCGCGCTCCGTATATACGCCCTCGCGCCACTCGGCCGGTGTCGGCTTGAGCATCGCTTCCTTCGGCGCAAAGAACTCGTCGTTCGCGGCGATCACGGTACCGCCCAGTGCCTCGGCGGCGAGGTCCACCAGCTCGGTATAGTCGGTCATTCGGTTGTCTCTTACGTCAGGATACGGCCAGCAGGAGCATCGGCGCCGGTTCCATATGCAAGCGCGCCACCAACGTACGTCGCCTTGACCAATCCGGTGAGGGTGCGGCCGTGATAAGGCGTGACGGGATGCCGGTGGAGAATGTGGACGTCGTCCACGTTTACGGCGACGCCCGGATCCCAGATGACGATATCCGCGTCGAAGCCGGGCGCCAGTGCTCCCTTGCTCTTCCCGAGCCCGGCAAGACGTGCGGGAGCGGCGCTCATCCACTCCGCGACCTGCGCGACTCCATGCCCTCGGCGACGCGCCTCGTGCCACATGGCCGGCAGTCCGAACTGCAGCGACGCGATGCCGCCCCACGCCTGGAAGAAGTCGCCTGCCTCCATGCCCTTCAACGCCGGCGGGCAGGGCGAATGATCGGACGCCACGAGATCGATGCGGCCCGCGCCGAGCTCGCGCCACAGCGCCTCACGCTCCGCGTCACTTCGGATCGGTGGCGCACACTTGTACTCCGTACGGCCGTCAGGAATCTCCGCTGCCGAAAAGAAGAGGTAGTGCGGGCACGTCTCGCAGGTGATGCGGACGCCGGTCGCGCGAGCCTCGGTGACGAGCACGACGGTCTCGGCCGACGACACATGCACGATGTGCACATGCGTGCCGAACTCGCGCGCCAGCCGGATCACGAGTGCGACGGCGCTCGTCTCGGCCGCAACCGGGCGCGATGCGAGGTAGGTGTCGTAGCGGCGCGGATCGCCCTGCGGCACGGGCGCGATGTGCTCGGGCAGCTCCGCGTGAACCATGAGCGTGGCGCCGAGCGACGCGAGGATCGGCATCGCGATGCGGAGGTCGGCCTCGTTCACGCTGGGGAATTCGTCCACGCCACTCGGCACCAGGAAGCACTTGAACAGCGTGATGCCGGCGCCGGCGAGTGGCGCGAGATCGTGTGCGTTGCCGGGCACGACGCCGCCGATGAGGCCGACGTTGACGGCGATGCGGCCGTTCGCCGCCGCACGCTTCGCGTCGAGCGCGGCGAGTGTCGTCGTCGCGGGAATGCTGTTGAGCGGCATGTCGAAGATCGTCGTCACGCCTCCCGCGGCGGCGGCGCGCGTCGCCGTGGCGAAGCCTTCCCACTCCGTGCGGCCCGGCTCGTTGACGTGCACGTGCGTGTCCACGAGGCCGGCCATGACGATGTCGTCGGCCGCGTCGATCGTGGGTGACGGTGCGTCGTCGTAGCTGCCGAGCGATTCGATGCGGCCGTCGCGTATGCGCAGTGACGCGGGACGGAGTGCCCCGTCGACCAGGACCTGTCGTCCGCGGATGATCAGGTGTCTGCCCAGAAGCGGCGCAGGAGGTTCGCCGCGACCCGGCGGCGATAGTCGGCGGTGGAGCGAATGTCGTCGATGGGTGTGATCTCGCTTTCGAGGACGTTTGCCGCCTCGTCGATCGAGGCGCCCGCGGCGAGCGCCGCCTCCGTCTTCGTGAGGCGAACGGTCGTCGCCGCGACGCTGCCCAATGCGATGCGCGGATGCGGCGCGCGCACGCCGGCCATCACGAGCTTCGAGATCGCCTGCGCCGCGCGCGTGCCCACCTTCCGGAACCACTGCGCTCCCTCGACGTGCGCGATCTCCACGGCGACGATCAGCTCGTCCGGCTTCAGCACCGATGCACGGTAACCCGTGTAGAACTCGTTGAACGCCACGCGGCGCTCGCCGCCCGCGCTGCGAATCACGAGCACGGCGTCGGTCGCCGCGAGGACGGGCAGTGAATCGCCGGCCGGCGATCCATTCGCGATGTTGCCGCCAACGGTGCCGCGATTCTGGATCTGCACGCCGCCCACCTGCGACGCCGCCTGCACGAGCATCGGAAGTCGCTCCTGCACGAGTGGCGACTTCATCATCTCGGTATAGGTCGTGGCGGCGCCGAGCCGCACGCCGTCGCCGAGCGCGGTGATGCCGCGCAGGCCGTCGAGACGCGTGATGTCCATGAAGCGCTGCGCGGCGAGCGTACCGAAGTTCAGCCCGACATAGAGGTCGGTCGCACCGGCAATGGGGACGAGCGTGTCGTCGCGCAGCATGGTGAGCGCTTCGTCGAGCGTGCGCGGACGCGCGATCGTGAGGCCGGACGTCGCGGAGTTCATGACGCGGCCTCCTGCTGCGCGCGCTGGATGGCGCGATAGA
>JBDSTA010000245.1:0-4485 GCA_039928475.1 Gemmatimonadaceae bacterium
ACATGCAGCGTCCCATCAAGACCATCACCACGGTCATCCGCGGTGTTCCGCGCGGGCAGCTCTCCTTCGGCAACGGCGGCTTCTTCGATCCGCGCGACAACGAGATCCTCGCAGGCTATCCCTTCGGCGCCGGCGATCTCCACGGGCCAGGAGCGGCGCAAGGCATGACGACGCCGCTCGCCGTCGTGCAGGCCGACGCGCAGTCGTTCACGTACATCTCCTCGCGCGACACGCGCGTCCGCCCGAAGAAGTTCTACCTCCAGCCCGGTGAGCACGGCTACAAGGTCGAGGCGATCTACGAGCACGACGGCTGGCGCAACGACATGCGCGTCGAGGTGCCCGCGTGGCGCATCGGCACGGTGGCGTCGATGGAGGCCGCTGTCGCGCCGCACTTCGCGCATCTCGAGAAGGTGTATGCGATCCCCTCGTGGGAATCGCGCGCCGACGTGCCGGATTGGTTCCGCAACACCGCCATGGTCACGACGCTGCATGGCATGCACTATACGGGCTACATGTTCAACGACTACGCCCGCATGCTCGAGATCCTGCGCTGGATGAACACGCAGATTCCCGGCGAGCGCGTGCTGGTGTTCGTGTCGGCCTGGGATGGTCGCTACTACTGGGACTACCCGAACTTCAGGGCGAGCGATCGCATGGGCGGCGAGGCGGGCTTCCACACGCTCGTGAAGGAAGGCCAGAAGATGGGCTTCCGCATGATGCCCATGTTCGGCACCAACGCGGCGAATCGTCGCCAGAAGAGCTTCGCGAGCGTTGCCAACGCGGTCACGACGAAGATCGACGGTGACGTCTACAACCTGAACTGGGTGGACTGGAACAACGACCGCCACCAGGACGGATGGCTCGCGTACATGAACCTCGGCGTGGATTCGTGGCGCAGGCACCTCGAGGCGCGCATCGGCGACTGCATCGACCGCTACGGCGTCGACGCATACTTCCTCGACATCGCCGGCGGCCACGTCAACGATGCGAAGGCTGATATGCACGAGGGCACGCGTCGTCTCGTCGCCGATCTCCGGGCGAAATATCCGAAGGTGATGTGCGTCGGCGAGATGCCGTACGATGCACTGTTCGGTTTCATCCCCGTGTATCACGCCGGTGACGGTGGGCTCGTGCGTCCGGGCTGGCTTCGGTACTCGAAGTTCTTCCAGCACCTGAGCCTTCCCGCGCCCGGTCGCGGGAGTACCGGCGTGCACGAGGAAGGGTTCGGCACATTCAACACCACCACCCTCAACCTTCGTCCCGACGCGATCCCCACGCTCAATGTCGTGGACGACACATTCACCTCGCACCGCGACGTCATGGCCGCGGTCATCCAGAAGGCCAGGGAGCGCGCCGGCATATGAAGGCACCACGCACCACACTCGTCTCCGCCGCGCTTCTCGCCGCTGCACTCGGCGGCATCGCCGGCGCGCACATGTCCCGGCGCGCCCTGGCCGAGCGGCATGTCGCGCGTACTCGCGATGTCTCCCGTCCACTCGCGCTCGCGCCCGGTGACGACGACGCAGAGGCCGATGCGCCAGAGCGCGTGCGCCCCGCGCCACTCGGTCTCGTGCCTCGCGGCGCGGAAGACGTCGAGCAGCACAGCCCCGGCGCGAAGGCGCCTGCGGCGATCCTCGCGAGCTTCGACGGGCTGGGCATCGGCTTCGCCGGCCCGCATGGCACGTCGAACCTGCGCAATCCATCCGACAACACACTCGCGGTCGGTCCCGATCACATCGTGCAGATCGTGAACACGCGCATGGCGGTGTTCACCAAGAAGGGCAAGCGCTTCGACACCACGGGCAAGGTGCTCTACGGATCTGCCGAGACGCGAAACGTGTTCAAGGACTTCGGCGGGCCCTGCGAGCAGCGCAACAACGGCGACGCCGTCGTGCGCTACGACCAGTTGGCCGATCGCTGGCTCATCGTGATGCCGATCTTCTCCCGCGTGCCGAAGCGCGACGTCGAGCCGGTGGCCGGCCGCGGCGGCGAGCCGGCGCGCGAGAGCATGCGCGGCCAGGCCGGACAGCCGGGCGCCGCGCGCGAGCTCTATGCGCCGCGCGTGGTCCCCGTGGATTCGCAGGGCGTCCTGCCCGCACTGCCGGTGCGCGCGCCCGGCGCCGGCGGCGCCCGGCCGCCGCAGGACTCAGGCTCGTACGCGATGTGCTACGCCGTCAGCACCACGTCCGATCCGCTCGGCGCATACTACCGCTACGAGTTCGTGCGTCCGCTCTTCCCCGACTATCCACGTCCCGCCGTGTGGCCCGACGGCTATTACGTGCCCTCCAGCACGGGCGACGAGGTGATCCAGAAGCATGCGTGCGTCGCAGACCGCGTGAAGATGCTCGCCGGCAAGGATGCCACGGAGCAGTGCGTCATCGTCGACGACGTGAACTTCCTCAACAACGCCGACCTCGATGGGCACAACCTCCCGCCGAAGGGAGCGCCGAACATCATGCTCGCCACCGGTGGTACGCAGTTGCGGAAGGTCATGGAGGACGACGGCATCTACGCGTGGAGCTTCCACGTGGATTGGGCCGATCCGTCGAAGACCAGGGTCGACGGGCCGAAGAAGATCACCGTCGCCCCCTATCACTACCTCTGTGACGGCCAGCTCACGAACTGCGTGCCGCAGCCCGGTACTGATCGCCGGCTCGACGCGCAGGGCGACAAGATGATGGCGCGCCTAGTCTATCGTCGCATCGGGAATCAGGAGTCGCTCGTCGCCACGCATTCGATCAACACCGCCGAAGGTGGCGGCGGCGTGCGTTGGTACGAGTTCCGTGTCGGCAGGAACCGCGACGTCTCCCTCTACCAGCAGGGCACCTACGCACCCGACAGCCTGTTCCGGTGGATGGCGAGTGCGGCGATGGACGCGAAGGGCAACATCGGCATCGGCTACTCGTTCGGCGGCACGCCACACTTCGCCGGCCAGCGCTTCGCCGGCCGCCTGGCGTCCGACCCCAGGGGCCAGCTCACGCTGCGTGAGGCAGTGCTCGTGGAGGGTGAGGCAGCGCAGACGAACACGCTGCGGTGGCAGGACTACACGCAGACCGCGGTGGACCCGAGCGACGACTGCACCATCTGGTACGTGGGTGATTACGTGAAGACGGGCGCCAACTCCTATTCCACCCGTATCGGCGCGTTCAGGATGCCGGGCTGCAAGTAGCGCGCATCAGCGAATGCCGGCCAGCGCGCGCGACACCGCGTCCTGAAGGGGCGTCAGGTTCGGGAAGAATCCGCGCGCGTCTGGTCCCATCTGCTGCTTGTTCGTCAGCAGCACGACGCCGAGATGTTGTGACGGCACGCCGAGGACGAATGTGCCCGTGAAGCCCGTGTGCCAGAAGGAACCCGCCGGCATCCCGGCGGGATACTGCCAGCCGAGGTAGTGACCGAATCCGTCGCGCGTGAAGAAGCGGTCGAGCGTCGCTGTAGTGACGACCTGCCTCCCCCGGTACGTTCCCCGCGATAACAGCACCTCGAGCAGCACGGACAGTTCGCGCGCGGTGGAGAACAACCCGGCGTGTCCCGCCACGCCGCCGTTCGCGTAGAAGCTGTTGCCGTCGTCCACCTCCCCGACCAGCACGCGCTCGCGCCAGCCGCGCCACGACGTCGGATCGCCGCGGTACCGGTAGCCGAAGGTCGAGTCGTACACCATGTGCTTCTCGTAGACGTTCCCCTGCTCCGTCGCGGCGATGTTCGTGATCCCGTGCGCGAGTGGCGTGTATCCGGTGGAACGAAGTCCGAGTGGTCCATAGAGCTGCGACGCCAGGAACGCGTCGAGATGCTGTCCCGTGACGCGCTCGATGATGAAGCCGACGAGCATGAAGCTCAGGTCGCTGTAGTGCCGCCCCGCACCGACGCCCCACTCGAGCGGCATCTCGCGGATCGCGCGATACGTCTCCGCACTGTTGCTCGCCGAGTAATAGAGCGGCTGCCACTGGACGAGCCCCGCGGAATGCGTGAGCAGGTGGCGAACGCGAATGCTGTCGAGGTGAACGCCGCGGAACTCGGGCAGGTAGCGATACACGGGCGCGTCCACATCCACTTGCCCGCGGTCAACCAGCAGCATCAACCCGTACGTACTCGCCATCACCTTCGTCACGGACGCGAGGTCGAACACGGTTGACGCCTGCATCGCGACGGGGGACGTGAGACGGTGTCCCGCACAGTCGTTGAGCGCCGCGTACCCGTACGCGGTCTCCTTAACCAGCTTGCCGTCCTTCGTCACGAGCAGCACCGCTCCCGCGGTGAGCTTCCCGATCGATGCGGCGACGAGTGAGTCGGCCGTCGAAAGGGCGTGTTCGAGGGCCGGATCGGCGGGCGTCGCGAGTGGCGCGCTCGCACACGCCGACATCACCGCGCACAGCGCGACGAGGCATGGAATTCTGGATCGCATGCACTGATTCTACGTCGCCACAGCGAGGCACGCACCCCGCCGGCGCGAGCTTTCGCGCGCCCTCACTGGCGTTCACCCTGCGCGCT
>JBDSTA010000246.1:0-12176 GCA_039928475.1 Gemmatimonadaceae bacterium
ACGGCGAGCGACTTCGTGAACGAGATCACCGCTCCCTTGCTTGCGCCGTAATCCGCATGAAACGACTCGCCGCGCTGTCCCGCCGTGCTCGACACGAGTACGATGCGTCCGCCATTCGTCATCGCGCGCGCGACGGCGCGTGAAGTGAAGAAGATGGAGTCCACGTTCTCGCGCATCGTGTTCGCCCAGCGCTCGTCGTCCATCTCGGCGACGCCAACCTCCGCGGAGGGCCACACTCCCGCGTTGCCGACGTAGAGATCCAGTCCGCCCAGTGCCTGCACCGTCGCCGTTACGAGCGCGTCGGCGCCGGCCCGCGTCGCAATGTCCGCCGCGTGAGCCTCCGCCGTCACGCCGGATGCGCGCAACTCGTCTACCACACGCTGCGCATCCGCGGAGCGCGACCGATACCCGATCATCACGTTGGCGCCGGCGCGCGCCAGCAGCCGCGCCGTCGCCGCACCGATGCCGCGCGATCCACCTGTCACCAGCGCACGCTTCCCCCGAAGGTCGATCACAGCGATTGCTCCACGATGTCGCAGATGATGTGTTCGATGCAGAGATGCAGCTCCTGCGCGCGGTCCGTCCGCGTCGTCGGGATGATCACGCTGTGATCGGCCAGGGCGCGCAGGGCGCCGCCGTCGCGCGCACTGAACGCGAGCACCTGCACCCCCTTCTCGCGCGCCGCCTCCGCCGCGCGAATCACGTTGGGCGAGTTGCCGCTCGTCGAATGGATGATCAGCAGGTCCCCCGCCTTCGCCAGCGCCTCGACCTGGCGCGAGAACACGTTCTCGAAACCGATGTCGTTGCCTGCCGCCGTGAGCAGCGACGTGTCCGTCGTCAGCGCGAGCGCGGGATACGCGCGACGGTTGCGCATGTACCGCACGACGTACTCGGTCGCCATGTGCTGCGCATCCGCGGCGCTGCCACCATTGCCACAGAAGAACAACGTTCCCTGTCGCTTCACGGCGGCCTGCACCATCTCCAGCGCGCGATCGAGATCGGGCCCCGTCTCGGCAAGCAAACGCTCGGCAGTTGCCGCAAGCTCACGCAGCCCTTCAACGAATTGGGAGTTCATGTCGTGGTGGTGTGAGTCACGCGTCAGCGACCGGAAAGGAACAGGTCGCGCAAGCGCCCGAAGATGCCGCTCATCGCGGGCAGCGGAGGCACGCGAAGCACGGGCTCGCCGTCGAGCAGCCGCTTCGCGTTCGTGTGCGTGAGCAGCGTCGCGTGCTCGGCACTCGACACCTCGGCGAGCCAGTCGCGCGCGGTCGCGAGGCTGCGCGAGTCGCCATGATTGTCGCTCGCAAAGAGGTCGACCAGTCCGTCCTGCACCAGGGCGCGGGACAGCTTCGAGATGGGCCCGCGTCCGAGGAGCCCGGCAGTGTCCATCTGGATCACCGCGCCCGCGAGGCGCCACTCCTCCACGAGCTCGACGGTGCAGCCGTAGTAACGCTCCGGATGTGCGAGCACGGGAACCACGCCACTGCACCGTATCCGGAACAGCTCGTCCCCTGCCGCCTGCGGAACACTCTTGCGCGGAAACTCCACCAGGATCGCGCGCGCCCCACCAAGGGACAGCGTCCGGGAGCGGAGATCCACCTTCGGCTCGTCGAGCATGATCTCCCACCCGAGCCGCAGCTCGATGCCCCTCGGCGTCACGGCACGCAGCTCCTCGAAGATCGCGCGATTTCGCTCGATGGGCGCCTTGGCCGCCGCCGATGCCGTCAGGTGCGGCGTCAGCACAACGCACTCCACGCCGTCCGCGGCAAAGCGCTCGAGCACCGGGATCGACTGCTCCACGGACTTCGAACCGTCATCCACGCCGGGTAGCAGGTGCGAGTGGATGTCGATCATCGTCAGGCCGGTTGCACGGCTCCGAGCGCCGCGATGCGTACCATCGCGGCCTCGGCGCGCGCCGCAATCGTCTCGGGACGATCGCTCGCCGCCTCGAACGCGTATGTCACGAGCGCGTCGGCGGTGAGCAGGTCGAGCGCCGTATCACGCGACGTGCTGCCGCTCCGGAGCAGGTCGGCGACGAGCCGCTCCGCCGCATCGAGGCACACGTCGGCCAAGGCGTCCGACGACTCGTGCTGCGCCGCGCCGAGGACTGTCGCGATGCGCGCCGAAAGCGTCTCGGGTGGCTGCAACGGACGCGCGCGCAGCCAGTCGCCAACCGTCACGCGCCGGCCACAATCGCCGCGATGATCCGCGGAGCCTCGGCCATGGCGTCGCCGAGGCGTGATGCGTCGGGCACGCCCGCCTGCGCCATGTGCGGCTTGCCACCACCGCGTCCGCCGGCGACGGCGGCAACATCCCGCACGATCGCATCCGCGCGAATGCCCTTCTCGCGCAGGTCGTCCGTGACGACCGCGAGCAGCGAGCCCTTCCCATCCTCGAGGCGCGCCGCGAGCAGGCCCACACCGCTCGGCAACTGCTCGCGCAGCGCGTCACCAAGCGCCTGGAGTGCCTTCGCATCGGTCACCGCGACCTCGCCCAGAACCAGCTTCGCTCCATTGCCGCCGAGGGCCTGCCCGGCCGCAATGAGCTTTTCGAGGTCGCTGCCAGCTCCGCGCGAGGAATCCGCGAGCTTCTTCTCGAGCGTGCGTCGCTCGTCGAGCAGTTGTGCCACGCGGCGCTCGATGCCGTCCACCGGCGTCTTGAGCGAATCGGCGACACGCAACAGGGTCTCCTCGCGCGAGCGAAGCTGGGCGAATGCTCCCGGTCCGGTGAGCGCCTCTATGCGGCGTACGCCGCTCGCCACGCCCGTCTCGCTCAGGATGACGAACAGCCCGATCTCGCTCGTGTTGCGTACGTGCGTGCCGCCGCAGAGCTCCATCGAGACGCCCGGCACATCGACCACGCGCACGACGTCGCCGTACTTCTCGCCGAAGAGCGCCATCGCGCCCTTCGCCTTCGCGGCGGGATACGACATCTCGCTCCACGTCACCGGCAACGCGCGCCAGATCTCGCGGTTCACGATCGTCGCCACGTCGGCGAGCTTCTCCGCCTTCACGGGACCATGATGCGTGAAGTCGAAGCGCAGGCGGTCCGGCGCCACGAGCGAGCCCGCCTGGTGCACCGCATCGCCGAGCACTTCGCGCAGCGCCGCGTGCAGGAGGTGCGTCGCCGTGTGATTGCGCTCCGTATCGCGCCGACGCTCGCTCGGGACCCGCGCCGTGACGCGGCTCCAGTGGAAGTCGCCCGAGAGCTTGCCCAGCGCCGCCGAGCGTCCGTCCACCTTGCGCACGCCATCCACATCGATGCGCCAGCCTTCGCCGACGATCTCGCCCTCGTCCGACACCTGGCCGCCCGACTCCGCATAGAACGGCGACTCGTTGAGCAGGATCGCCACGCGATCGCCGTCGAGCCGTCGCAGCGCGGCGACATCCGTCATGACTTCGACGCTGTCGTAGCCGATGAAGCGCGACTCCGCCGCGCCGTCCTTCGACGGCGCTTCCCACGAGGCGATGTCGCCGAGGGCATCCGCCTGGACGCCGATCTTCTTCGCCTTGCGCTCGTCCTTCGAGCGCGTGCGCTGCTCCAGTAGCGACGCCTCGAACCCCGCGATGTCCACCGTGTAGCCGCGCTCGTGCGCCATCAGCTCCGTGAGGTCGATCGGGAAGCCGAACGTGTCGTACAGCTTGAACGCGTCCTCGCCGCTGATCGTCCCCTTGTCCGTCGCCGCAGCGGGCGCGAGCTGCTCGAAGCGGGAGAGCCCGCCCTCGATCGTCGCGAGGAACGACATCTCCTCCACGCGCGTCGTCTGGAGCAGGTGTTCCGAGCGCGCGCGCAAATCGGGATACGCGTCTCCCATGGTATCGATCACGGACTTCACCACGTGCACGAGGGTAGGCTCGCGCCGGCCCAGCAGGTATGCGTGTCGCACACCGCGGCGAAGGATGCGTCGCAGCACGTAGCCGCGCCCCTCGTTGCTCGGGAACACACCGTCGGCCAGGAGCACCGCCACCGCGCGCGCATGGTCAGCGAGCACGCGGAACGATGCCGGGTCAACGGAGTTGGGCACCACATCCATCCCGCCCTTCCCACCCGCGACCTGCACGCCCGTGCGCACCTCGTCGCTCTCGCGCCCCCAATACTTGAAGCCGACCGCCTCCTCCACCGTCGCGATCAAGGGGTCGAACGCGTCGATGTGGAACACGCGCGTCACGCCCTGCGTGATGGCAGAGATGCGCTCGAGCCCCGCGCCCGTGTCCACGGATGGCCGGGGCAGCGGCACGAGCGTCCCGTCGGGCTGCTTGTCGAACTGCATGAAGACGAGGTTCCAGAACTCGAGGAACCGATCGTTGTCCGCCCCCTCCACGAACGCCTCGAGCGAAAACTCGTCGCGCTGCATGTCGGTCCACTCGCCCGATGCGCCCTCGGGGAAGCTCCAGTCACGGGCGGTGTGCGCGACGTCGATGAAGATCTCCGAGCACGGACCGCACGGACCGGTGTCGGCCATCTGCCAGAAGTTGTCCTTGTCGCCCAGACTGTAGATGCGCGAGTCGGGCAGTCCCGAAATTTCGCGCCACAGCGCGCGCGCCTCGTCGTCCGTGTGGTGTACGGTCACGCGCAGGTGCTTCGGGTCGAGCTCGAGCTGCTTCGTGACGAACTCCCACGCGAAGGTGATCGCCTCGCGCTTGAAGTAGTCGCCGAACGAGAAGTTGCCGAGCATCTCGAAGAACGTGAGATGCCGCGCCGTGTGCCCCACCTGCTCGAGATCGTTGTGCTTTCCGCCGGCGCGCACGCACTTCTGCGCAGTCGTCGCTCGGCGACTCCCCTCGGGCGGCTCCTCCATCCCGAGGAAGACGCGCTTGAACGGCACCATCCCCGCATTCACGAAGAGCAGCGTCGGGTCGTCGGCCGGCACGAGTGACGCGCTGGGGCGAACCACGTGCTGCTGCTGGGCGAAGTAGTCGAGAAAACGGCGGCGGATGTCTGAGGAGCACATCCGCGCAATATACTATGGCTCCTCGGTTCTCCCCACCGCGGACATCGCCGCACGAATGTCGTCGGCATCGTAGCCGCGCCGCGCGAGGAACGCGTAGAGCCGCCGCCGCTGCACCACCGGCTCGAGCGTGCTCAGGGTGCGCAGCTTCTTGCGCGCCACCTCCTCGACGAGCGCGCCCTGGTCGACGCCCTCCTCCTCGAACACGGTCTCGATCGCGGCGTCGCTCACGTCGCGCGCAACGCCCTTTCGCCGCAGTCCCTGCTGCACTCGCCGCCGCGACTGGTTGGCGCCGAGCACCTTCGCGCGCGTGAAGGCCTGGGCGAATGCGGCGTCGTCGAGCAGCCCCTGCTCCTTCAATCGTTCGATCGCGCGATCGACGATGTCCTTCTCCTCACCCTTCCGCACGAGCGATCGAGCGAGCTCCATCGCGGAGCGCGCGCGGAACGCCAGCATGTTGAGCGCGCGATCGTAGACCTTGAGTTGCTGTGCTTCCGCAGCGATGCGCTCCTCGAGTCCCGCGATGCTCTTGCCCACGGCGAGGTGCAGCCGCTCGATGGCGTCGAGGGACAGGACGGCGAGTTGTGTTCCGTCCACGAGGACGGTGAAGCGGCCGGGGTGCCGCGGCGTCTGGACGATGGCGGATATCACATACATGCTGCCGCCACAATTATCAAGGTAGGCCTTTCCGAGGGAGAAACGGAGCGGCAATCCACATGAGCTGCAGCGCGTAAGCGCATACAAATCAGCGACTTACATGATATAAATAAGAAACCGAGGAGCGACCCTGTCACGCTGGGGATTCCGGGCCCCATCGATTCCAGAGAACGACTCCTCGGTTCCTTATCTATCAACATACCACCGGAACCGCGCCGCTGTTCCAACTCGCGGCGGACTACTGAATCTCGCATGAGGGATGCCAGCGAGACAGGCCCCGACGGTCACAAATCCGCTTCGTTACTCGGCGTCCTCGACCTCGGGCGCCCCTCCAGTCTGGTCAACTCCGATGCCAAGCACAACCTTGACCTTTTCCTCGATTTCGGCAAGGATGGCCGGGTTGTCCTTCAGGTACAGCTTCGCGTTCTCGCGGCCCTGGCCGATCTTCTGGCCGTTGTAGCTGTACCAGGCCCCCGACTTCTCGATGATGCCGGACTCGGCGCCGATGTCCACGAGCAGGGAGGTATGGCTGATCCCCTCCGCGTACATGATGTCGAACTCGGCCTGCTTGAACGGCGGGGCCACCTTGTTCTTCACCACCTTCACGCGCACGTGGGACCCCACGACCTCCTCCTTGTCCTTCACGGGCCCGATGCGGCGGATGTCCAGGCGGACCGACGCGTAGAACTTGAGCGCCTTGCCGCCCGTGGTCGTCTCCGGGTTGCCGAACATGACGCCGATCTTCTCGCGCAGCTGGTTGATGAAGATCACCATGGTCTTGGACCGGGCGATGGCACCGGTGAGCTTGCGGAGCGCCTGACTCATGAGGCGCGCCTGCAGTCCCATGTGGGACTCGCCCATGTCGCCCTCGATTTCCGCCTTGGGCACCAGCGCCGCCACCGAGTCGATCACGATGACGTCCACCGCCCCGGAGCGCACCAGGATCTCGCAGATCTCGAGCGCCTGCTCACCCGTGTCGGGCTGCGAGATGAGGAGGGACTCCACATCCACACCCAGCTTCCGGGCGTACTCCGTGTCCAGCGCATGCTCCGCGTCGATGAAAGCGGCCACGCCGCCCAGCTTCTGCGCGTTGGCCACCACGTGGAGACAGAGCGTCGTCTTGCCGCTCGACTCCGGGCCGTAGATCTCCGTGACGCGACCGCGGGGAATACCACCCACGCCGATGGCCGCGTCCAGATTGATGGCGCCCGTGGGAATTGCCTCGACGCGAACCCGTTCCTTCGCGTCCATCCGCATGATCGAACCCTTCCCGCAGCTCTTCTCGATCTGCGCGATGGCGAGGTTCAGCGCCTTCTTCTTGTCTTCTGCAATCGTGGACACAGCCATTGCTCTCACAGCCTCTCGTTTGTCGTGGATTCCTCGCGCCCACGCGGGCATAAGCGTATCGGAAAGCGGGGCTGACCGATACCCGAATAGAATACGAAGATCGTGACCCGAAATCAAGCCGAAAGGTTCAACGCGAACGCATCGGCCACATGACGCACCCGAACCGCCTTTCCGTCCACCAGGACCCCGAACACATCGAACCGGTAGGCGTCCTGCGCCCGCCCATGGCGCGCGATCCAGACGCGGGCGGAACGCCCTAACTCCTTCTGCTTCTTCCAGTTGACCGCCGACACCGGATCGCCGAAGCGATCCCCCCGGCGAGCCTTCACCTCGACGAAGGCGATCAGCCCGTCCTGCTCGACCACCAGGTCGATGTCCCGGTGGCCGCTCCGGAAGCGGCGCTGGACGACGCGCCACCCCCGCTCCCGAAGCCACCGCTCCGCTATCCGCTCCCCGAGCTCGCCCAGCTCCTGTGTGGTCGCTGACATGGGCGCATGATAAGAGTGCCCGTCCGGGATGCATCACCGAACGAGCGCGAGGACAACCAAAACGACGCGGGGTGCCTACGGCTGCAGCATCGCCGACAGGATTCCGTCCGGCAACGCCTGCTCGGTGCGAAGTAGCCGGGCGCCGTCCCGCGCGATCCAGTAGCGCCGCTCCATCGGCCCGGCTCGCACGGTGACGCGCCACGCGTCGGTCGCACGCCCGCCGACGTTCACTCGCTCTGCGCCCTCCACGCTGATGTCCGCAGCGACAAGCGACGGTGCGAGCCCCTCCACCGTGAACAGCATCGCGGTGGAGCGATAGCCCTCGCGCAGCGGCATCAGCTCCAGCAGCCGCTGCACCATGCCCGCGCTGAGCAGCACATTGGCCGGCACCGGTACCGCAAATGACGCTCTGCCCTGGTAGCCCTGCAGTGCACCGAACGCCGAGTCGCGCGTGAATGAGGCGCCGAGCATCGCGGTGCCGTTCGTTGCGCTCCAACGCTCCGGCGCGAGGTCCGCCCGGTTCAGCCAGACGGAATCACTCGTCGTGATCATCGTCCCGGTGCGGCTTTCAGCAATCAGCCACGCCGGCGTTCCACCAAGCGTCGCCTCGCTGACACTCACGACCTGGGTGCCGAGCGGCACGACTTCCCCCGTTGGCTTCGCAAGCGTCAGCACATACGCGCTGACGCCCGGGCGCAGCAGCGCCCCATTCGGCCGCTGAAAGGCAGGCACACTGTCCGGCACGACCGGCGTCACGGCCACCTGCGCCGCAACCGAAAAGGGCGCCGCGATCACAGTGGCCCCCAGAAGAATTGCCCGGAGTTGCAAGCTCTGCATCAAAGGTGTGTGTGGTTGCTCACAGCGAGCGCCCAGCGCGAGCGGTCTCACAGCGGCGCGGAGCGCCCGCGATCTCCCAGCGCCGCGGAGCGCGCGGTCCCACAGCGAGCGCGCAGCGCGAGCGGTCTATTCGGTTACTCCACAGATCCGGTCGAGATCCTCCAACCCGACGCGCACCTCCCGCCCCTTCGGTCCCGACGTTGCTTCCAATACGCCGGCATCCGCGAGTTGATCGATCACACGTGCGGCGCGACCGTATCCGATGCCGAGCCGGCGCTGCAACAGCGAGGTGGACCCACTCTGGTTCTGGATGCACAGCTCTGCCGCCTTCCGGAACAATGGATCGCGCGACCCGGCGTCCCCGGCGTCGCCACTGTCCTCACCCTCGAGCGCCGCGCGCGCTTCCGCCTCGCGCGTGCGCACCGTCTCGAGAATGTCCGGCTCGTCCGGGCTCATCTCCGCCTCGAAGTGCAGCCCCGCATCCGCGAGCGCCGCACGACGACGATCGCGCTGCGCCTCGTACCAGCCCATCAGCTTCTCGGTCTCGTCGCTCGAGAGATAGGCGCCCTGCAGTCGCGACGGCTCGCTCTTCCCCGGCGGGATGAACAGCATGTCCCCGTTGCCCAGCAGCATCTCGGCACCGCCGCCGTCGATGATCGTACGGCTGTCGATCTGGCTCGCGACACGGAACGCGATGCGGCTCGGGAAGTTCGCCTTGATCAGGCCCGTGATCACGTTCACCGACGGACGCTGCGTCGCGAGGATGAGATGGATCCCGATGGCGCGCGCCTTCTGCGCCAGCATCGCGATCGGCGTCTCCACCTCGCCCTGCACCGTCATCATCAGGTCCGCCATCTCGTCGATGATGACGACGATGTACGGCAGGATGTCGCCGCGGTACACGTTGTCCTCGAACGCGACGTTCGGACGCTTCGGCAGCTTGAGCGGCGTGCTCTCCTCCACGCGCTTGTTGAAGTCCTGCACGTTGCGGCAGCCGTTCGCGGCGAGCAGCTCGTAGCGCTCCTGCATCTCCATCACGGCCCACTTGAGCACCGCGGCGGCGTCGCGGTTGTCCGTGATCACCTTGTGCCGCATGTGAGGTAGCGTGTTGTACACGGAGAGCTCCACCATCTTCGGGTCCACCATCAGGAAGCGCAGCTTCCGCGGCGGATGGCGATAGATGAGGCTCGTGATGATCGTGTTCACGCACACGGACTTTCCCGAGCCAGTCGAGCCCGCGATGAGCAGGTGCGGCATCTTCGCCAGGTCGGCAATCACCGGATGCCCCTCGAGATCCTTCCCGAGGACAATCGGAAGACCGGCGCGCGCACTCTTGAAGTCGGCGTGCTCCACGAGCTCGCGGAAGCCCACCATCTCGGGCGTCGGGTTCGGGACTTCCACGCCCACGGCACCGCGTCCGGGAATGGGCGCGACGATGCGGATGGACGGCGCGCGCATCGCGAGCGCGAGGTCGTTCGAGAGCGTCGCGAACTGACGGACCTTCACCCCGGAGGCCGGCTCGATCTCGTACTGCGTGACCGTCGGGCCCGTGGTGCGGTTCACGAGCTTCCCTTCGACCTTGAACGTGCGCAGCGCCTCCATGAGCTTCGCGCCCATGGCGTCCAGCTCGCGCTTGCCGGCGTCACCGTTGACCGCAGGCACGTAGTTCAGCAGGTCGGTGGGCGGGCACTCGTCCGAGCGCGGGTCGGGATGCTCCGTCGCGTCGATCGCCGCGGCGATGCGCTCGTCGCGCCCGGCCTTCGGCGGCTCGTCGCCCTTCTTCTTCTTGCCGCTCCGCTTCTTCGACGCCTCCTCGATGGCGGCGTCCTCCTTCGCATCGGCGTCGGCCGACGACGGACGCTGCATCGCCGCGAGCGGATCGATCGCCTCGAACTCCTCCGGCGACGGCTCGAGCGACGGCGCCGCATCCAGTGCCTGGTCCTTCTTCCGGCGCTTCTTCGGCGGACTGTAGGGCTCATCCACGGCGACGTCGATCGTCGCGGCCGCCACTGGCACCGCGCGACGGCCCACGAGCATGCGGATCGGATTCCAGCGCAGCGTCGCCGCCGCAAGCGCACTCGCGAACAGGATGACCACGACCCACGCCCCAAAGCCGCCGAGCAGCTGGCGCATGTAGAAGGCCACGAACGCGCCCCAGAGTCCCGCGGGCGCCGACGTGTCTCCCGCGGGAGGCGGCCCGACGGCGAGCGCCACCGCAATCGGCAGCAGCACCACGACGCCCGTGAAGAAGATCATCCACGAGCGATCCGTGTCGGACTCGAGGCGACCGAACAACCTGAGCGCGTGTACTGCGGGCGCGAGTGGAGTGAGGATCGCCGCGGGCCAGCCGAAGAACGCCACGAGCGGACGCGCGATCCAGTAGCCGAGCC
Organism: Gemmatimonadaceae bacterium; assembly: GCA_039928475.1. GTDB lineage: Bacteria > Gemmatimonadota > Gemmatimonadetes > Gemmatimonadales > Gemmatimonadaceae > AG11. The sequence goes on from JBDSTA010000246.1 coordinate 10,668, forward strand.
AGCCGACGTTCTGCTGGACGTCCACGCCCGTGCGCAGTGCGGCCAGCCCGTAGGCGGCGAGTGCGCCAGCGAGGAACACGGCAAAGAGGAGCAGCGCGATACCCTGGATCTCGCGCCTGAGGCCGGACGACGGTGTGGGGCTGCCTGCTGTCATCCTGTCGTCCTGTGCTCTTCGCATCCCTGGTTTATCGCTCGCGATCGGGCCCCAGCATGGTGATCTGGCGGTCCTGGTAGATCGGGATCACCGGGGTTGAATCCACCGCAGCACAGGCGCTGAGGTCCTCCCCGAATCCCGCAGCGGCAAGCGCTCGGCCGTGCACCGCCGTGTTGAACAACCGCATCAGGTTGTCACCGTACTTCTTGTCGATCAGCGACGCGGCGAAGCCCGCGTCGTTGATCTCCACCCCCGTGAGACGCTTGGACACGCTGTGCACGTAGCGTCCCGCACACGCCGCGTCCTCGAGCGCGAACTGTCGCTCGTGTCCTGCGCAGACGAGCGTGATGTCCGCCCCGCCGCGCAGCGCCGAGCGCAGCATGGCGCTCACCGCCGTCAGGTTGACGTACGACGCGACCACGACGTCACGCGCTCCCTGCACCGCCAGCAGCGCCTTGGTGCCGTTCGTCGTGTTGAGCACGATCGTCTTGCCCTCGACCGCCTCACGCGTGTGCTCGAGGGGCGAGTTGCCGAGGTCGAACCCTTCCATCTTCAGCATGCGGCGCTCGCCTGCGAGCTTGTACGCGCCACGCTCGAGCTGCTTCGAGCGCGTCACCGCATCGTCGGGGCTCTCCACCGGGATGATCGCGCGCGCGCCGTTGCTCAGCGCCGTCGCAATCGTGGTGGAAGCGCGCAGCACATCGATGACGGCCACGACCCGGCCCTGGACGTCCTGCGGCGCGAGCTGCGGGACGCCGTACACCACGTCGATGCGCACCTAGCCGGGCTCCTTCATCAATTCCGGTTCGCGCTCGAGGAACTTCGTGTCCACGTCGCCGCTCTGGAAGCGCGGGTTCTGCATCACGCGCGCGAGGAAGGGGATCGTCGTGGTCGGACCCTCGATGATGAACGTCTCGAGCGCGAGCTGCATCTTCGCGAGCGCCTCGGGGCGGTCGCGACCCTGGCAGATCACCTTCGCGATCATGGAGTCGTAGAACGGCGGCACGCTGTACCCGGCGTAGACGTGCGAATCGATGCGCACGCCGTTGCCGCCTGGCGGGTGATACGTGGTGATGCGGCCCGGCGACGGCTGGAAGTTCCGGTTCGGATCCTCGGCGTTCACGCGGCACTCGATCACGTGGCCGCGGAGCGGCGGCATCTCCGTCACCTGGAGCGGCAGCCCGGCGGCAACGCGGATCTGCTCCTTCACGAGATCCACGCCGGTGATCATCTCCGTGACGGGATGCTCGACCTGGATCCGCGTGTTCATCTCCATGAAGTAGAACTTCCCGTCCTCGTCGAGCAGCATCTCGATGGTGCCCGCGCCGACGTAGTCGATCGCCTTCGCGCCGGCG
>JBDSTA010000247.1:0-3778 GCA_039928475.1 Gemmatimonadaceae bacterium
GTACGCGACGAGAAAGAGCAACGTGACGGGAATGCGGCGCCACGACGACACGTATCCCGCGATGGCGAGCACGACGAGCGCCGCTATCGTGATGGCGTGCGCGAATACGCCACGCACGGGCGAGAACAGCGCGGCGAACATCCCGGCGGCTTCGGGGACGGTCCTGCCGAGCGTCCTTGGCACCATCGCGACGCCCATCTCCCTGAAGCCGCGAATCCACCAGGCGGTATACGAGTCGTAACCGCCAAGCAATGGCGCCGGCACCATCCCCGCGTGCCGCGCGCTGTAGAGTTGCCATGGCAGCAGGCAGAGCACGGCCGCGCCGGCCACGAGGCCGGCATCGCGCCACCGCCGCTTCACACCCAGAACGAGCATCATGGACGGGATGAGCACGATCCCGTGCGATCGCACGAGCGTGCACAACCCGATCCCGACGCCCAGCATGACCGCACGCGCCGCACTCGGCGGCTCTCCCGCAGGTGCGTTGACGAATTGCTCCAGCGCCGGAAGCAGGAAGACGATGAGCGCGAGGAAGAGCGGCTCGGAGAGCATCAGCGCGACCAGCACCAGCACGGGCACGCTGATGGCGGCCAGCACTCCCATTGCGAGCGACCAGCGCCGGCCGATGCGCAGTGACGCGGCGAAGCGCGCCATCCCGATGGCGCTGATCACGAAGCAGGCGACGTTGAGCGACTTGAACCAGACGACGTTCCCGGGAAAATCCGGCGCCATCCGCCAGATCAGGGCGAGGACGGCGGGATATCCTGGCGGGAAGTGCGTGTTGGGTGGCGCGCCGGGCACGTTGAGTGAGCGATAGCCGTGGCCGAACGCGATGGACTTGCCCAGAATGACGTACATCGCGTCATCCACTGCCGCGCCGATGGGAAAAGTGTCGAGCGTCGCGACGCCGAACGCGAGAGCCAGTACGCCAAGGAGCAGGAGCATCACGGACCAGCGAGGCGCCTTCACCGCTTCACCACGAACGCGGTGATGCCGGCGGGGGCAGCAACCTGCTCGAGCTTTGCAGAGGTGCCATGCATCGCGAGTGCGGCGCGCTGCACGTCCGGCGTCGCCGTCACGAGGTAGGTCGCAGGTAGAGCACGCAGCATTTCGGCCAGCGAAAGCGCCACACGTGATTCGGAACGCGACGTGTATTCGACCGCACTGAACTCCACCGGCGGCGCGGAACGTCGCCCCGTGTAAAGCGCGATCACCGGCTCGATCTCCGAGAGTATGATTGCGTCGCGCGGCGTATTGGCGCGCGCCCAGTCCAGCATGGGTAGCGCGCGCGCCGTGGCCTGCCGTGCCGGCGTGCGCCAGCCGCGCGACGCGTACGAATGCAGCTCGGTGCGCAGGAGACCGAGCAGCGGCAGTGCCGCGACGATACCGGTGATCACGCGAAGCCGACGTGCATCGGTCCAGGCGTGACGCACACCTTCGAGCACGAGCATCGCGACGAGCGGCCAGAGTCCCCACGCAAAGCGCCAGGGCGTATAGGGCCAGAGGATGACGATCGCGAAGTAGGCAGCGAAGAACAGCAGGGTCACCGGAGCGCGACGCACGAACGATCGCGCGCCGACGAGCAGTGCAGCGAAGGTGATGATCGCGGCAAGCGTATCGACGGCGGCGATCCCCGTCGTGACGCGATCGCGAAGCAGCAAGGCGAGCTCGCGCACGTTCATCGCCATTGTGTCCGTGACGAACGCGATACCGCCTTCTCGCCAGCCGGCGATGAGCCACGACGCATACGAGCCGTACGATCCGCTGAGTGGAGTGGCGACCGGTGGTCCCGCGAAGTGGGCGTAGGTCATCCACGGCACCTGCACCGCCACGGCCGCAACCATGGCGACGACCGCGTCACTCCGTCGACGGCGAAACAGCAGCACGGCGACGAGCGCGATGAGCAGCGCGAGCGCATGCGCGCGCACGAGCATCAGCATGCCAGCCGCCGCACCGGCGAGCGTCACGCGCGCGCGGGCCGCGCCTGGCGCCGGCTCGGCGACGAGCAGCACGGGCCACAGGCACGCGATGAAGAGCGTCTCGGATAGAATCGCGCCCGCCAGCGTGAGCATGGGCGACGTCATCGCAACGACGACCGCGCCGGCGAGCGCCGCGCGCTGGGACCAGCCGAGGCGTCGCACCGCGAACACGTACCAACCGGCGGCCGCCGCGCCCGCGAGCAGCGCATTCAGCCCAAGCAGCGCGCCGATGTCTTGCGGGAAGCCTGGAGCGAGGTGCCACACGAGCGCGAGCGCGAGCGGATACAGCGGCGGATAGTGCGTTGCCGCAGGCGCGCCCGGCAGGTGGCTGTAATGAAAGCCATGCCCCTCCGCGATGGAGCGCGCGAGCAGCGCATACACGCCGTCATCGTGAAACACGCCGACGAGATACGGAGCAAGCGACCACCAGACACCCGCGGCGACGAGTGCCGCCGCGAGTACGGGTATGGCCCAACTGGTTCGTGCGCGAGCCGAAGTCGCCGTGAGTGCGACTGCCGTCATGCCTCCACGCCGTACCGCGAAAGCTTTCGATACAGCGTGGACGGATCGATGCCGAGCGCCTCTGCCGCGCGGCTCTTGTTGCCGCCTTCGCTCTGGAGCACCCACATGATGTATGCGCGCTCGACTGCCTCGAGCGTTGGATTGGAGGGCACGCGATCGGCGACGAGCGGCTCGCTCACGCGCGCGGTGACGCGCTCCGGCAGCGCGGACGGCTGGATCTCCCCGCCCGGCGTGAGGATGATCGCGCGCTCCAACGCGTTCTCGAGCTCACGCACGTTACCGGGCCACGTGTAGTTGACCAGCGCCTCGAGCGTGCTGGCCGACAGCACCTTGGGATCCTCCTTCCGGATGTCGGCGATGCGCTGGAGGAAGTGCTCGGAGAGGAGCGGGATGTCGTCGGCGCGCTGGCGCAGCGTGGGCAGATGGAGCGCGATGACGTTGAGGCGATAATAGAGATCGGTGCGGAAGGACCCACGCCGGAGTTCCTCCTCGAGCTCGCGGTTCGTCGCCGCGATGAGTCGTACGTCGATCGGCTGCGGCTCCGTGCCACCGACAGGGATGACTTCGCGCTGCTGGAGCACGCGCAGGAGCTTCACCTGCGTCGCTGGCGTCGTCTCGCCGATTTCGTCGAGGAAGAAGCTGCCTTTCGCCGCCGCGGTGAAGAGGCCGCTCTTGTCCTTGATGGCGCCGGTGAACGAGCCCTTCACGTGTCCGAACAGTTCGCTCTCGAGAAGGCTCTCGGGGAGCGCGCCGCAGTTGATCGAGGCGAAGGTCCTGTCCGCGCGCGATGACAATTCGTGGATGTAGCGGGCAATGACTTCCTTACCCGTTCCCGACTCGCCCTGGATGAGCACCGTCGATTCCGTAGGTGCAACGGTCTCGGCGAGGCGCAGCACCTCGAGCCAACTGCGGCTGTTGCCCACGGGCCGCGACCCGGATGGTCCCTCGCGGCGCTTGATCTCCTGCTTGAGCGAACGATTCTCCACGCGCAGCTCGCGGTGCTCGGCGGCACGCTTGAGGATCGCGAGGAGCTCGTCGTTGCGGAACGGCTTCTGGATGTAATAGAAGGCGCCCTCGTTCACCGCCTGCATCGCGGACTGGAGCGTTGCCTGCGCCGTCATGAGGATGACAGGGGTATCCGCGTTCTGCTGGCGTGCGGCGGCGAGGATCTCGACGCCACCCACATCCGGCATGCGCACGTCCGAGAGCACGATGTCCGGCTGGAGCGCCGAGAGTTGCTCGAGACCGGCGCGGCCGCCGCGGGCGGTGTGGGTATC
>JBDSTA010000248.1:0-14123 GCA_039928475.1 Gemmatimonadaceae bacterium
GAGTCTGGTGCTGGTGGCTTCGGGAGCGTTGCGCGACGTCAGCGCGTCTCCGTAGGCGCGGAGGCGGGAATTGATCTGCTTCTGCGCGACCACGCGTTTGGCGGCGTCGATCGCCGGATCACGCGCGAGCGCGACCTCGAGCACGCGGGCGACGGCCGACGCGGTGCGGTCGTCGAGGGCATCGCGCTGCGCCACGAGGATGCCGAGCGAGCGACGGAGATATCGGAGCTCCCACTCCGCGTGGTCGCGGTCGCCGCGCGTGGCGCTCGTGGCGAGCCAATCCACCTCGGGAGCGGTGGGCTCGACCATGAGCGCCGCGGCGTACGCCGAGCTGCGTCGCAGCAGGGCGCGGTCGTCGCGGAAGGAGCGGAACAGGCGCACGTGCGCCGAGGCGTCAGCCCTGGAGGACGGGAAGCGCAAGCCGGCCCGCAGCCGACACCATGGGCTTCACGAGCCCCACGCGCTCCCTCACCTCACGCTCCTGCATCAGCAGGTCGCTGAGGCGCACACTCTGGAGCACCTCGTCGATCTTCTGCTGGAGCAGCACCCACACCGGCCGGATGCTGCAATCGTGCGACTCCGCGCACCGCTCCGCTTCGACGGGGTGCGTGACGCAGTGCACATCGAACGTGGAATGCTCCGACGCCGAGATGACATCGTGCACCGTGATGGCCTCGGGTGCGCGCGCGAGCTGGTAGCCGCCATGCGCACCGCGCGTGCTCGTGACGATGCTCGCGCGCCGGAGCTTCAGCATGATCTGCTCGACGTAGTCCGCGGGCAGCCGCTCGCTGGACGCGATCTCGCGGCCAGTCACCGGGCCCTCGCCAACGCGTCGCGCGAGGTGCAGCGCACAGATGAGGCCGTATTCGGCCTGGGTGGTGATTCTCACGAGGGAAAGCTAGCGCTGCGGGAGGTTGGCTGCCACGTCACCCGCCCGCGACCATGTTGTGCTTGCCGCCCGGCACGCCGATCTCCGTCATCTTGCGAAGGTCGAGCACGTCGTCGATCTCGTCGGCCGGCAGCAGCTTGTCTCGCTTGACCATGTCGCGCACGAGGATGCCCTCCTTCACCGACTGCTTGCTCAGCTCTGCGGCCCTGGCGTAGCCGATGTGCGGCATGAGCGCCGTCGCGAGCGCGGCAGAGCGCTCCACCCAGTACGCGCACATGTCCTCGTTCGCCTCGATGCCCTTCACCGTCTTCTCGGCGAACACGGTCGCGGTGCTCGTGAGTATGCGCATGGACAACAGCACGTTGAACGCGATGACGGGCATCATCACGTTGAGCTCGAGCTGCCCATGCTCCGCAGCGATGGCGACCGTGGTGTCGAGGCCCATCACCTGGAAGCACACCTGGTTGACCATCTCCGGGATGGACGGATTGATCTTGCCGGGCATGATCGAGGACCCTGGCTGCACGGCGGGGAGCTTGATCTCGTCGATGCCGGTGCGCGGGCCCATCACCATGATGCGAAGGTCGCTGGCGATCTTGCTCAGGTCCACCGCAAGTACGCGCATCGCCGCACTGAAGCCCGCGACGTCGCCCATGCTCTGCATGAGCTGGATGCGGTCCTGCCCGATGCGCAGCTCGAGGCCCGAGATCGCGACGAGGTGCTTGTTCATCAGCGCAGGGTACTCCTTCTCCACCGTGACGCCCGTGCCCACGGCACTGCCACCGATGCCGAGGTCGCGCAGGTAGTCCGACGCTTCCTTCACGCGGCGGAGCCCGCGGTCGAGCGACCCGGCATACGCCGTGAACTCCTGGCCGAGGCGGATCGGCATCGCATCCTGGAGGTGCGTGCGGCCTGCCTTCACGATGTGGTCGAACTCCTTGCCCTTCGCGGCGAATGCATCGCGCAGTCCCTCGAACGCCACTACGAATGCATCGAGCTGCGAGAGACAGGCGAGCCGGATGTTCGTCGGGATCGTGTCGTTCGTGCTCTGCGCCATGTTGACGTGATCGTTCGGATGCACCGGCGTGTACGTGCCGCGCTCACCGCCGAGGATCTCGTTCGCGCGATTCGCGAGCACCTCGTTCACGTTCATGTTGTGCGACGTGCCGGCACCAGCCTGGAACGGGTCGACGATGAACTGTTCGTCGTGGCGTCCGATGAGCACCTCGTCGGCCGCCTGCACGATGGCGTCGGCGAGCTTCGCATCGAGACGGCCCGTCTCCTTGTGCGTGAGCGCCGCGGCCTTCTTGATCCACGTCTGCGCCATCACGAAGGGCCACAGGGGCTTCAGTCCGCTGATCGGAAAGTTCTCCTTCGCGCGGACGGTCTGGACACCATACAGCGCCTCGGCGGGGACGTCCTTGTTGCCGAGTGGGTCCTTCTCGGAGCGGGTGGCTGCGGCCATGGCGTGTTTCCGGTGGAGATTGGTGATGCGACCGGGGGCGTGCTGCCGGTCAGCGAATGGTAGTCGAGGTGCGCGACGCGACGTGCTGGCTGACGACAATGAGCGCAATGACGGCGGCCACCATGCCCACACCCATGAACATCACGCTCATGCCGTGCATCCGGCCGAACGCGATGCGCCGCGCATCGGTGAGGGCGAGGGTATCGACCGGCACGCCGAGGTCCTTCAGCTCGCGGTCGAGCCGGAGTGCGACGAGGAGCGCCGCCGCGCAGGCGGAGGCGTACGTCGCGGAGGCAATCGTGGCGCGGCGCTCGGCGCCGATGACCCGGTTCATCACGGCGACACCGATGCCGAAGGCGATGCCCAGCACGAAGAGCACGGGCAGCGCGCGGCCGACGATCGCGCCGGCGAGGGCACGCGTTGGCAGCACGGCAAACGCGGCTGGCGCCACGACGGCGGAGAGGAACCCTGCCGCACCGAGCCACGCGGCGAGCATCGCCGCGCTGATGACGGCGTAACGTGCGGCGCTGCTCGTCATCGCTTCACCGTGCGTGCCCGGCCGGAGAGGAACGGGTTCGTCGCGAGCTCGCGCGCGATCGTCGTCACCGGGCCGTGCCCGGGATGCACGATGGTCGCCTCCTCGAGCGTCGCGAAGCGCTCGAGGGACGTGTCCATCGCATACGGATCGCAGAGCGGCAGGTCCGTGCGCCCGATGCTGCCGGCGAACAGCAGGTCGCCGGACAGTGCGACGCCGTTGCCGTTGTAGCTCACGTGACCGGGTGCGTGACCCGGCACGTGCATGACGGTGAAGGCGAGCGAGCCACAGTTGAGGACCTGCCCATCGGCGATGGCCGTCGTCGTGACGTCGGGCTGGTCCCACGGCATGCCGTACATCTCGGCCGCACGCGCCGAGAGGCGATCGTAGTACGGAAGGTCGAGCGGATGCATGTGCACCGGCACGGGGTACGACTGCCGCACCTCGTTGATCGCACCGATGTGATCGATGTGCGCGTGCGTCAACCAGATCGCCTCGAGCGTCGCGCCGGAGGCGCGCACCATCTCGATGATGCGGTCGCCCTCATCGCCGGGATCCACCAGCACGGCCGCACCAGTGGCCTCGTCGAGGACGAGATAGCAGTTCTCCTCGAACAGGCCGACGGTGCGGACGTCGATCTTCATACGGCGTAGCCGCCGGTGCCTTCGGGATTCACAACCGTGCCTTCGCTTCGTGCCTTCAGGTACTTCTCGACCGCGATGGCCGCGGTGGTCGCATCGCCGACGGCCGTGGTGACCTGGCGCGTGAGCTGCGAGCGCAGGTCGCCCGCCGCGAAGAGCCCCGGGATGGACGTCTGCATGATGTGGTCGGTGCGGATGTAACCCATCTCGTCGTGATCGAAGTGTCCGTCGATGATGCCGGTGTTCGGACGGAACCCGATGAAGACGAAGCATCCCGTCGCGGCAAGCTCGCGCACGTCGCCGCTCTCCACATCGCGGATGCGCATGGCGCGCATGAGCCCCTGCCCGTCGCCGAGGACTTCCTCGACGATGGCATTCCACACGACCTCGATCTTCGGATTGGCGAAGAGTCGCTCCTGGAGGATCTTCGACGCACGGAAGCTGTCGCGACGATGGACGACGTAGACCTTGTCCGCATAGCGTGTGAGGAAGTCCGCCTCCTCGACGGCCGCGTCACCGCCGCCGACGACCGCGATCACCTGGTTCCGGAAGAACGCGCCGTCGCAGATGGCGCAGTAGGACACGCCCTTGCCGGCGTACTCGATCTCGCCCGGGATGCCGAGCTTGATGGGCGTACCGCCCGACGTGACGATGACCGCGGGCGACAGGTACTTCGCCCCATCATCCGTGACGGTCTCGAAGGTGCCGTCGCCGAGGCGCGTGACACACTGCACGTTCGCGGTGACGAACTCCGCGCCAAAGACGCGCGCGTGGTCCTCGAACTTCTTCGCGAGCTCCCAGCCCAGGATCGACTTCTCGCCGATCCAGTCGTCGAGCTTCTCGGTGTTGAGCAGCTCGCCGCCGGGAATGCCCCGCTCGAGCACGACTGTCTTCAGCATGGAGCGCCCGGTATACAGCGCGGCGCACATCCCCGCCGGCCCAGCGCCGACGATGACGACGTCGTAGGTGTTCGTGGTAGCCAAGATCGGTCCTCGTACGGTGAGGCGCGCGTTGCGCGCATCCTGCAAATCTCACCAGAGATACTCCGCGAGGGAACCATTGCGTTCCCGGCAGCCTTCAGGGGCGGATGGCGAAGCGCTGGATTGCGCCATGGCAGTGCGAGGCCGTCCCCACGAGGAACGACGCCTCGCCACCCGCTCCGTGCTCGGCAATCGCGCGATCGGCGGCGACGACAGCCGCGACGTCGATCATGCCGACGCCATGCGTGCGATGTGTGCAGTGGAAGACGAACGGCCCCTCCACCGGCCGCCCGGCGGCGCGCTCACTTTCCGCATACTGCGCAATGGCGGACGGCATGCTCCAGTCGCGCGGCCCCCTGGTGTGCGGGCAGCGCGCGGGCTCGATGCAGTTGATGGGGCACATCCACTCCGCGAAGCTCACGTAGTGCGTCAGGTCGTCGCCGGCGCGTTGCCACGGCACGTCGGGCGGGCTGCCGAGCCCCTGGATCTCGATCCGTCGCTCGGGCCAGCGGCTCGCGGCGCGTGCGCGCAGCCAGTCCGCCATGAGGTGCGGCATCAGCGGCGAGGGGACGATGGCGTCGCGCGAGACGTCGGCACCCCCATCCGTCACGCCCGTGAGATACTGCTCGAAGAACGGCGCCCATTCTGCGGCGACGACGTCCATGGCCGGTGGGCGCGCGTCGGGAGGGAGATGGGCAACCGCGCACGATGCATCGCGGTCCACCACGATGAGTCGCTCCCACGTGATGGCTCCGGCGGCCTCGGCGCGTCCCAGCTGGCGAACGTAGTAGCCGCCGTAACAACCGCCGCCGACGATGGTGATGGTGTCGAACCGCAGCGTCTCGCGCTGGACGCGCAGCGACCGCTCAGCGCCGGACGTGGCGCCCGCCGTCCACACAGATGACCTCGCCGGTGACGAACTCGGCCTGGAGCAGGTACAGCACCGCCTGCGCGACGTCCTCCGGCGTGCCGATGCGCTCCAGCGGTGTGGTGCGCCGCAGGTGCTCCGACTGCTCCTCGCTGAAACCCTCGGGAAGCAGTACTACGCCTGGTGCGACGGCGTTCACGCGCACCTCCGGCGCCAGCGCGTGCGCGAGGCCGCGTGTCATCTGCACGATGGCCGCCTTCGTCATGCCGTGCGGCACGTAGCCGGTCCACGTCTCGAAAGCGGCGAGGTCGGCGATGTTGACGATGCAGCCGCCCGCGCGCCGCAACGGCTGCGCGGCGCGCTGCGAGAGGAAGAACGGTGCGCGGGAGTTCACGGAAAACATTGCGTCCCATTCGGCCGCGGTCACGTCGCCGATGGGCGTGCGCAGCATCACGGCGGCGGAGTTGACGAGCGCGAAGAGCTCGCCGTGCTCGAGCACCACTTCGTCGACGAGATGCTCACACGCCGTCACGTCGGAAAGATCCGCGCACGCAAGCGCGGCAACGCCACCTGCGTCCTCGATAAGCTGCGCGGTGTCGCGAGCCCCACCCACCGATTCGTTGTAGTGGACGACGACACGCATGCCGATGCCGCCGAGCGCGACGGCGATGGCGCGACCGACGCGCTTGCCTGCGCCCGTGACGAGTGCGACGCGGCCGGCGAGGGCAGTCATGCCGCCGGCGCGTGTCCCTGCGCGGCGAGTCGCGCGTCCTGCCGCGCGAGCCATTCCTCGGGCACCTGCATCATGCCGATGGTGCGTGATCCCTCCGATGCGCCATGCCAGTCCGAGCCACCGCTCACGACGAGGCCGAGCTGCTCGCAGAGCGTGCGCATGCGCGTCGTGTCGGCGGGCGAATGGCTCGGGTGCTTGACCTCCACGCCATCGAGACCGACCGCGGCGAGCGCGGTGAGTCGCTCGCGCGTCCCGGCGCTGCCGGGATGTGCGAGCACCGCGAGCCCGCCCGCCGCGTGGATCATCGCGATGGCATCACGCATGTCGAGCTGCTCCTTCGCGACATACGCAGGACGGCCTGCGCCGAGATAGCGGTCGAACGCATCGCGAACATCGGTGGCCCATCCGTCGGCGACGAGCGCGCGCGCAACGTGCGGGCGTCCGAGCGCGCCCGTCCCCGCCTGCGCCAGCACGTCGTCGTACGTGACCTTCACGCCGAGCCCGATGAGCTTGTCCACGATCTGCTGCGCACGACGCTCGCGCATGCCGCGCAACGACTGGAGCGCGTGCTCCATGCCGATCGTATCGCGCAGGTGCAGGCCGAGCAGATGCGTCTCCGCATTTCCCTCGACGGCACTCAGCTCCACACCGTTCACGATGCGGACGCCGAGCTCGGCGCCGGTCACCTGCGCTTCGGCGAGCCCACTGACCGAGTCATGGTCCGTGAGCGCAATGGCAACGAGGTTCGCCGCGTGCGCGGCACGCACCACGTCCGCGGGTGATCGAGAGCCGTCGGACGCCGTCGAGTGCATGTGCAGGTCGACGAACACCGCCGGGACCAACGGAGCCGTCACGGCGCGTAACCGGCCTCGGGCGACATCTCGCTCGGCGCAGACTGCCCGAACAGGCGCGCGAGGTCGGCGTCGCTCAACTCGAGCAGGGACTGCTCGCGCGAGCGCGTCCCCACGGGCGAGTAGCGCGTGACGCGCACCTCACGGTCGTCGCCGGAACCGGACGTGAAGAGGAGCGCGAACTCGTCGCGGTCGTACTGCGTGATGCGGCCGGAGGGCATGACGCGCCAGGCGCGGCCGTCGAGGGTGATGGTGCGAGTCGGCATGCTACTTCAGCTCCACTTCGTGGTAGATGCGCGCGGGATCGAGGATCCGCTCGGGTGCCGACGCGTGCGCACGCGCCAGCGTGGCGGCGTCGGGCGCCTCGCAGAACTCGAGGAATGCACCACGCAGGCCGGCCTCCTCGAACACCCAGTACCGGCAGCCCGCCTGCGCGTAATAGTCACGCTTCTGCACGAGTCGCTCGGCGAACTTCGCCCGGTCCGGGGGCGTGACGAGCGTGCGCTGGATCGTGAGACAGCGTGGCATCAGGGCGCGGCGTCGGGGAAGCTTTCGAGTCCCTTCTTCACCGCCGCGAGGAACTTGTCGGCGTCGGAGCCGTCGACGATACGGTGGTCGAAGGAGAGGGAGAAGTACGCGCAGGTGCGGATGGCGATGGTGTCCTCGCCGTCGGGCCCGGTGATCACCTTCGGCCGCTTCTCGATGGCGCCCAGGCCGAGGATGGCCGAGGTGCCGAGCGGTATGATCGGCGTGCCCATGAGGGAACCGAAGACGCCCGGATTGGTGATGGTGAAGGTCGCGCCCTGCACTTCCTCCGGCTTGAGGCGCTTGCTGCGTGCGCGCTCGGCGAGGTCGTTCAGGTTCTTCGTGAGGCCGGAGAGCGACAGGTCGTCGGCGCCCTTGATGACGGGGACGATGAGGCCCCAGTCGAGCGCGACGGCGATGCCGACGTTGTACTGCTTGCGATAGATGATGTTGCTGCCGGAGACGGCGGCGTTGAGCACGGGGAACTGCTTGAGCGTGTCGACGACCGTCTTGATGATGAATGGCAGGTTCGTGAGCTTCTGGCCCGTCTGCGCCTCGAACGCCGCGCGATTCCTGTGGCGGATGCGCGCGATGCGGGTGAGGTCGATCTCGAAGAACGAGGTGACGTGCGCATGGGTTTGGCGCGACGCCATCATGTGATCGCTCGTGAGCGAGCGGATCTTGGACATGGCCTCGACCTTGTCCCCGGGCCATGCCTCGGCTGCCGGTCCATGCTGCACCGCACCGGCGGGCGCGTGCATGGAGCGCTGGGGCGCAGCGGGCGGCGCCGCTGCGCCGGAAGCGATGAAGTCCTGGATGTCGCGCCTGGTCACGCGCCCCTGGATCCCACTGCCCTGCATTGCGGCGATCTCGATGCCGTGCTCCGCCGCGATCTTCCGCACGAGCGGTGACGACCTGGTGCGCAGGCGTTCCTCGAGGGCGTCGCCGGTTGGCGACGCCATTGGCGCGGGTTTGGGAGCGGATTGGCCGGATGACTGGGTCGCCGCAGCCGGCACCGGTGCGGCGGCCTGCGGAGCGGGAGTCGCCGGCGCGGATGCAGGCGCAGGCGCGATGGACGCGCCCTTCTCCGTCTCGATGCGCGCGACGATCGTCTGCACGGCGACCGTCTGGCCCTCGGTGACGATGATCTCCGCGAGCACGCCCGCCGAGGGCGCCGGGATCTCGGCGTCTACCTTGTCCGTGCTGATCTCGAAGATGGGCTCGTCGCGCTTCACTTCGTCGCCAACCTTCTTCAGCCACTTCGACAGCGTGCCCTCGGCGATGGATTCACCCATCTGGGGCATGATGACGTCAACGCGTGCCACTGCTATTTCCTCTCACTCGGAGTTTCCAGACGCGCACGACCTCTTCGCATCCGTCGGAGCACAATTGTCGGAACCAGAACCAGGCCCACGAGCCCGCCGCGCAGCGCGTAGGTGAGCCAGTCGCACGGCGCGCCGGTCTCGCCATCCGCCGGACATCCGCGCGCGTAGCCCACGATCTTCGCAACGAGCACGGCAATCATCGCGCACGCCATCATGCCGCTGAATGCCGTCAGGCAGCCGACCGCAAGATAAGGCGCAACGCCGTCTTTCGTCTCCCCCGGGTCCGCCGTCATCAGTAGGCCGCCAGGCGCCGCACGGCCAGCACGACGTCCGCCGTCTGCGGGAGGACGAAATCCTCGAGCGACGGCGCGTACGGCAACGGCACATCGTGCGCCGTGACGCGCAGGACCGGCGCGTCCAGCCACTCGAAGCAGGTCTCGCTGATGCGCGCGGTGAGCTCGCCCGCGATGCCGCCCGTGCGGGTGTCCTCGTGGAGGATGAGGACGCGGTTCGTCTTCCTCACCGTGGCGACGATGGCCTCGTCGTCCAGCGGCGCCAGGGTCCGGAGGTCCAGCACTTCCACGCTGATCCCGTCTTCCTTCTCGAGCTGCTCCGCCGCCTCGAGGGCCTTGTAGACCGTGGCCGCGTACGTGATGATCGAGACGTCCGTGCCCTCGCGCGCAACGCGCGCCTTGCCGATGGGCACGACGTGATCGCCCGCGGGCATCTCGCCCTTGATGCGCCGATACAGGTACTTGTGCTCGAAGAACAGCACGCAGTCGTCGTCGCGAATCGCGGCCTTCATCAGGCCCTTCGCATCCGCCGCGGTGCTCGGGTAGACGACCTTGAGCCCCGGCGTGTGGATGAAGCCCGCCTCGGGATTCTGGGAATGGAAGGGTCCGCCGCGCACATAGCCGCCGCTCGGGCCCCGCACCACCATCGGCGTGGGCAGGAACGCACGATAGCGCGCCGTGGCCACGTAGTTGGTGAGCATGTCGTAGGCGTTGGCGATGAAGTCGATGAACTGCATCTCGACGACGGGCCGCATGCCCATGTGCGCGGCGCCCGCCGCCGCGCCGACGATGCCGACCTCGGAGATCGGGCTGTCGATGACGCGCGACTCGCCGAACTTCGCCATCAGGCCTTCGGTGACCTTGAACGCGCCGCCGTACGCGCCGATGTCCTCGCCGATGCAGAAGACGTTCTCGTCCCGCGCCATCTCCTCGAAGAGCGCCTCGCGAATGGCCTCGAGATAGGTGATCTCAGCCATCAGACGTCACCGCTGATGTCATACGTGCCCCACCCTTCCGCGCGCTCGTTCTGCTCGACCGCGGCGCGCCTGCCCTCGCGGAACCACAGCGGCTCCTCGCGCGGCGGGTCCGCGTAGATGCCCTCGAGCGCATCGAGCGGCTCCGGGACGCCGGATGCGTCGGCGATGTCGGTGGCCTCGTCGATCTCGCGCTGGACGCGCGCGTCGATCTCCGCCAGCACCTCCTTCGTGACGCCCTCGCCGGTGAGGCGCGCGACATACCGATCGAGCGGATCGTTCTCCGCCGCCCAGCGCTCGCCCTCGCCCTCGGGCACGTAGGACTGGTTGTCGTGCTCCGCGTGTCCCTTGCGGCGATAGGTCATGAGCTCGACGATCGACGTGCCCTCGCCGCGACGCGCGCGATCCACGGCGCGCTTCGTCGCCTCGTACGTCGCGATGACGTCGTTGCCGTCCGCGGTCTCGGCGGGGATACCGTAGCCGAGCCCCTTGTCGGCGAACTGCTTCACGAGGCTCTGCTTCGACGTTGGCGTGGAGTACGCGTAACCGTTGTTCTCGATGATCACGACGAGCGGGCAGCGCTGCACGGCGGCGAGGTTGATGCCCTCGTGGAAAGCACCCGTGGACGTCGCGCCGTCGCCAACGTACACCATGCCGACGCGATCCTCGCCGCGCATGCGGAAGGTCAGCGTCACGCCCGCCATCACGGGCACCATGTCGCCGAGGGGCGAGATCTGCCCGATGAAGCCGCGCTCGGTGTCGCCGAAGTGGATGTTGAGCTCACGGCCGCGCGTGGGTGAATCGCCCCGCGCCATGTACTGCTTGAGGATCTCCACGGGCGTCGCGCCCTTCACGAGCATCGAGCCGAGGTTGCGAATGAGGGGCGAGAGGATGTCACCCTTCCGCAGCGCGTACGCGCTGCCGACGGCATCCGCTTCCTGGCCGAGCGAGCGAAAGAGACCGCCGACGACCTTCGTCTGGCGGTACAGGTTCACGAGCCGCTCCTCGAGGGAGCGGGTGAGGCGCATCCAGTAGTAGAGCTCGAGCCGCTGGGCGCGCGTGAGGGACGTGTCGTCTTCCGGAGCGCTGCGTCCGTTGCGACCCTCGCCCCGCGTCGTCGCCGACCGCGGGGCCGCCATCAGTACGCCGCTTCGAGCTTGTGCGACGGGTCCTCGGCGCGGTGCAGCTGGACGAAGAAGCGCTTCACGTTGCGATCGAGGCGGCTCTCACCCATCTGGTCGGTGACTGCCTCGACGAACGTGTAGTGGCCGCCCTCGGCCTTCACGCTGAGCTTCATGGCGCCGAGCGGGCCGCTGAGCTGGCGCGAGCGCGCGGTGGACGAGACCGTCGTGAGACCCAGCTCGCTGAAGAAGCGATCAGCGACGACGAGCGCCTCGGCCGGCGTGCCGTGACTGCGATAGAAATGGCGCATGGCTTACGGTTTCCCGCTCCGCTCAGGGAGCACGTCCTGCATCCACTCGGTCTTCTCGAGCGGCTTGGTGGAGTCGCTGTGGAACTGGATGCCGACCGCCCATTGTTCCGAGCTCACGTAGTTGAGCTTCGCCGAGTAGGTGCCGACCTGCGGCGCCTTGGAGAAACCGTCCCACGTGCGCGCACCGTCACGGGTGTTCGCGAAGATGCGGCCCTCTCCGGTCTCGATGGGCTGGCCGGACTTCCGGTCCTTCACGTGAATGGTGTAGATGACGTCCTCGCGAGCGTGCGGGGGCATCGGGTCCGACGTGATGTTGAACACGTAGTTCTCCGTGCCCTGCCGCACCTCGATCTTCCTCGGCGGTCCGCACGATGCCGCGCCTGTGAGTGCAAGCGCCATCACGGCGCAGCATCGCGCGGCCGCCTGTCTCGTCACGACTGGTAGTACTCCAGCCCGAGGTGCGTGATCTGGTCCTCACCCATCAGGTGGCGAAGCGTGTTCTTGAGCTTCGTCTGCTGGATGAAGAGGTCGTGCTCCGGCTGGAGGCCGGCGGCCGCCATGGGGCTCTTGTAATAGAAGGAGAGCCACTCCTGGATGCCCTTCATGCCCGCGCGCTGTGCGAAGTCCGAGAAGAGCGCGAGGTCGAGCACGAGCGGAGCGGCGAGGATCGAATCGCGGCAGAGGAAGTTGATCTTGATCTGCATCGGGTATCCCATCCACCCGACGATGTCGATGTTGTCCCAGCCTTCCTTGTTGTCGCCGCGCGGCGGGTAGTAGTTGATGCGCACGACGTGCGAGAAGCCCGCGTACAGCGCGGGATACTTCTCCGGCTGGAGGATGGTGTGCAGCACGGACAGCTTCGACTCTTCCTTCGTCTTGAACGACGCGGGATCGTCGAGCACCTCGCCGTCGCGATTGCCGAGGATGTTCGTGGAGTACCAGCCGGCGAGTCCGAGCATGCGCGCCTTGAGGCCCGGCGCGATGACCGTCTTGATCCAGGTCTGCCCCGTCTTGAAATCCTTGCCGGAGATCGGCACGCCCTTCTCATTCGCGAGCTGCACCAGCGCGGGCAGGTCGACTGAGAGGTTCGGCGCGCCGTTGCAGAAGGGGACGCCCTCCATGATAGCGGCATACGCGTAGAGCATCGACGGGGCGATCGCCTCGTCGTTGTTCTCCATCGCCTTCTCGAACTGCTCCAGCGTGGCGTGCTGCGGGCCGGGCTTGATGAAGATCTCGGTGGAGGCGCACCACACGATCACGAGACGATCGCAGCCATGCTTCGCCTTGAAGTCGCGCATGTCCTGGCGCAGCTGCTCGGCGAGGTCGCGCTTCGTCTTGCCCTTCTTGACGTTCGGGCCGTTGATGCGCGTGACGTACTTGTTCTCGAACACCGCCGGCATCGGCTTGATGGCGGTGAGGAATTCCTTGAGCGGCTCGAGGTGCTTGTCCTCGAGGACGCCCGCCTTCTTGGCCGCGGTGTACGCGTCGTCGGCGAACGGGTCCCACGCGCCGAACACGATGTCGTTCAGGTCGGCGAGGGGGACGAAGTCCTTGATGTAGGGCGTCCGGTTCTCGGTGCGCTTGCCGAGGCGGATCGTCGCCATCTGGGTGAGCGAGCCGATGGGCTGGGTGTACCCGCGGCGGATGCTCTCCACGCCGGCCATGAACGTCGTGGCCACGGCGCCGAGGCCGGGGGTAAGGATGCCGAGCTTCCCGGAGGCGGGACGCGGGGTGGAACGGGCCTCAGAAGTGGAACCTTGCACGAACTATTCTCCTTTGAGCATGGGGCGCGGCGTGCGTCGGCGCGCGAAGAAGCGGGGCCGTGCCTCGCTTTCCGTGCGCGCCTCGGCGGCATCCGCACGCGTGGTCGCCTGATAGACGTAATCCACGCGCTGGACCACCGTGATCCAGGCCGTAACAGTCAGGGTGACGATGATGATGGCGAGCGGCCAGCCATCGAAGAACAGGCCGAAGAGCGCCTGCGGCGCCGCCATGAGGACGACACGCTCGGGCCGCTGCAGCAGGCCGACCTTCGCGTCGAGCCCGAGCGATTCCGCGCGAGCCCTGGTGTACGACGTGAGAAACGCGCCCATCAGGCCGAGGAGCGCGGTGATCATGAGCGGCACGCTGTGGTGCACCGCGCTCGTCGCGTAGAAGACGGCGAGGCCACCGAGCACGAACCCGTCGGCGAGCCGGTCGAGCGTGGAATCGAGGAAGGCGCCGAAGGTGGAACTGCGGTTGGACCGGCGCGCCACGGTGCCGTCGAGGACGTCGAAGAGCGCCGTGAGCGACAGGAACCATCCGCCGGTGCGGATGTGACCCGTCGCGTAGATGATGCCGCCCACCACCGTGCACAGCGTGCCGAAGACGGTGATCGAATTGGGGTGCACCCGTCGTCTCACCAGCCAGTTCGCGACTGGATCGATGAGCGTCAGATAGCCGTTTTTGACCCAATCGGGCAGAAGCTTCATGCGGCTCCGAGACGCATCTGGATCCCGCGGCCGCCCCTGTTCGCAGTGGTGGCGAATGGCGGACAAACGAACGGGCCGGAGTGGTTGCTCCGGCCCGGAAAGCTATCCAGCACCACAACTTCGGGCAACCGCCGCACGGCC
>JBDSTA010000249.1:0-6503 GCA_039928475.1 Gemmatimonadaceae bacterium
TGCGCGCCGCGCCGAGTATGCGGTCGATCGCACTGGAGTGACCAGCGGCGACCGGTGAGTGAGTCTGAATGACATGAGTCTATGTCCTCGGTCGGGGATCAGTAGGTGAGTCGGAACGTGGCGACGAAGCTCTGGGTCGGCGGCAGGATCGTCTGGAAGCCGTTCGACAATGAGCCCACCGCGCGGATTTCCGGATCCCACACGTGCTGGCCGGCGACGTCGACGTAGATCTCGCCGTCGCGCGACGTATTCCAACCCTGCTCCGCTGTCCACAACATCGAGAGGTTACGGCCGGCGAACGTCACCGAACCGCCCGACGCACCGAACTTCTGCACGAGCGACGGCTTGAGCGTATACGACGCCGAGAGCTCGCGGAGCTTGAGGAAGCCCGCCTGATACGTGCTCGGCGCATCGGCCTCGATGGCTCGATACGTCTGGAGGAACTGGTCGTTCTGTTCGATCACGGCCTTCGTCGAGCCCTGATTGTGCAGCGCACGAATCTCGGTGTCCGACTGCCAGTTGCCGCCATTGCCGTCGACGCGTGCGTAGAGACGCAGGTTGCCCCAGAGGGTGACCTGCGTGTTGTAGCCCTGCTGCCACGTCGGCTGCGTGTGACCCCAGAACACGCGGGGCGCTGCCGTGCCGGTGTACGCGCCGATGGGGCATGGTGCATCCGGTCCGCCCTGCTCGAGACCAGACGCCCCCGTTCCGCCATCGCAGATTGCCGAGAGCACGGTGCCCGTCGGGCTCAGCACGGCCGAGCGAACCTTGTACATGAAGAAGTCGGCGATGCCGTAGCCGACGCGCGCCTGCGCCTGCCCGCCTCCGCCGACCGTGAGGAACTGCTGGCCGCCGAGGTCGTCGACGCGATTGCCGTTGTTGGCGAGCTGGGTTCCGACCTCCCACTGCACGCGGCGACCCTGAAGGATGCGGAAGCTTGCGGAGAACTCGTTGCCCCACGTGGACAGGTGCCCGATGTTGACCACCTGGCTGCCCGGGAAGCCGACGGAGGGCGGCACGGGCACGTTCACGATCGCGTCGGTCACCGCGCGGGAGAAGTGCGTGTAGCTGACGTCGAGGCGCCGATCCAGCATCGACGTCTCGAAGCCGAGCTCCAGCTCCGTGCTGCGCTCCGGCTTGAGCTGCGGGTTGCCGAACGACGACGGCACGAGCCCGCCCACGTTCTGGTATCCGACACTCGACGTGTACAGGCGCGCCGCGTCGAACGTGCCGGGCTGCGCACCGGCCGCGCCGTAGGCGCCGCGCAGGCGCAGGTCGCCGAGCGCGCGCGCGAGGAAGCCACCGTTTTGCTTCCACATCGGCTCCTCGCTCACCACCCACGATGCGCTGAGCTTGGGATAGTACGCGGCAGAGTAGTCCTTGCCGAACGCGCTGTTGTCATCGCCGCGCAGTGCGGCCGTGAGGAAGAAGCGGTTCTGCCAGGCGATGACTTCCTGGACGAACAGGCCGACGGTCGCATTGGCGGCGTAGCCTTCCGTGGCGTTCTTCGTCGTCGTGCCGGACACCGTCGTGATCGGCGCCGCCGGGAACGTGGTGCCGCTCGCCGTGATGTTGCTGAGCTCCGAACGATAGGCCTGGAAGCCCGCCGTGGTCGTGAGCTCGTACGACCCGAGGGTGCGCTTCACGTTTCCGGAATAATCGAGCGTGAGGAAGTTGCGCGACGCGCGCTCCACGGACTTGGCGCCCAGTCCGTTGGATCCGTAGAAGGTCGCGTTCTCCGGCGTCTCCCTCGGGTACAGCGTCGAGTTGTTCTCCGAGTTCACGTCGAGGCCCACGGAGAGGTGGTTCGTGAACCAGGGCATCGGGTCGAATCGCGCCTGGAGGCTCGTGGTCATGCGGTCCACGTCGGCGCGATCCTCGACGTCATCCCACAGCGCCGCCGGCGTGAAGCCGAAACCGCCGGTGGTCGGGATCAGGCTTCGCCTGCCCCAGACGAGGTTGCTGAATGGATCCGGATTGATCGAGCCGTTCTGCGCGAGGCGGATGCGGTCGCGGATGTAGCCGAGGCTTCCCTCGATGCGGAGCTTCTTGTTGGCCTCGATGTCGATGTTGGCGCGCCCGGCGAACTTCTTGTCGTAGTTCCACGCGACCACGCCCACGTCGTCGTCGTACGACGAGGAGAGGTAGTAGCGCGTGATGTCGTTCCCGCCATGCAGGTTGGCGGTGTATCCGGAATTCCTGCCGTTATGGAAGATCGGTCCCTGGCCGCTGTCGATCGCGTAGCGGTAGAGGTTGAGCGTCTCGAGCTGCCCGCTCGCGTTCTTCGACCAGAGCGTACCCGCGCGGCCTTCCGGGTTCGCCAGCCAGTTCGTTCCCTGGCGCGTGGTGAAGTCCCAGTGGGGCGTGCTGTTCGATCCGCGCTTCGTGATGATCTGCACCACGCCGTTGGACGCCTCGGTGCCATAGAGCGTGGACGCCGCCGGACCCTTGATGATCTCGATGGACTCGATGTCCTCGGGGCTGATGTCGTTGAGGCGGCTCGCGCCGGCGCCACCGCGCTGCGTGGGGCCACGGGCGGCACTCGCATCCATGCGCACGCCGTCGATGTAGACGATGGGATCGGTGCTGAGCGAGAGGCTGCCTACCGAGCGCACGCGAATCTGCGCACCGGTGCCGACCTGTCCCGTGGCGGGAAGGACGACGACGCCCGGCGTGCGCGCGCCGATGAGCTGCTCGACGCTGCGCGGCGCGGACGTCTTGAGGACGTCGCTCGCGTTGATGCTCTCGATGACGTTGCCAACGGCGCGTCGCTCGACGGCGCCGCCCGTGCCCGTGACGACGACCTGGTCGAGCTGCACGGAGCGCTGCGACAGCGTGAAGTCGGCCGTGGCCGTCTGGCCAGCCGACAGGCTGATCGTGCGCGACTTGGCCGCGTAGCCGAGCATGCGCGCGTTCACCTGCACGGTGCCCGGCGTGACGTTGCCGAGGACATACCGGCCCGCGGCATCCGTCCGTGCGCCGGCCAGTGTGCGGTTTCCGTCGCCCACGACCGTGACGGTGACGCCTTCGAGCGCGCGCCCTCCCACGGTGTCGGTGACCTGTCCGGTGATTCTGCCCGACTGCGCGTGTGCCGCGCTGCCGGCGAGGAATGCGGCAATGACGACCGGCATCCATCGAGCTGACATGCGATGCAGCATCGATCCCTCCCGTTGATGGAGCTGTGGCGGCGCATCTTCGCGCTGCATGACTTCAGCAGGGCGAAGATGCAGGTCGACTCTTTCGGCTGCAATACGTCGCAGCGGGTCCGCGAGGACGGGTCAACCCCTGCTCGGCCTTCGCTTCCCCTTGCGTGAGACCAGCGATGCCTCGTCGTTGGTCACCATCCGGCCAAAACCGTTTGCTCGGAACTCGCTGGTGGGAGGTGCAGCGGCATCAAGCTCGCGTACCTCAGCGCCCAGCGGGATCTTGGAGTGATCCTTGAAGTCTTCAACGCGATTCCCGAAGGAAAGCACAAGCCCATCGCGACCACCCTGGAGCTTTGACATGGCCAACCCAGCAAAGAACACCATCTGCATCTGGTACGATCACGACGCCGAGGCGGCGGCTCGGTTTTACGCCGCGACATTTCCCGATTCGTCCGTGAAGGCCGTGCACACGGCGCCGGGAGACTACCCGTCGGGCAAGAAGGGCGACGTGCTGACCGTCGAATTCACCGTCATGGGCATTCCCTGCCTCGGCCTCAACGGTGGTCCCGAGTTCAAGCACACCGAGGCGTTCTCGTTCCAGGTCGCGACGGATGACCAGGCCGAGACGGATCGCTATTGGAACGCGATCGTCGGCAACGGTGGCAAGGAGAGCGATTGCGGCTGGTGCAAGGACAAGTGGGGCGTCTCCTGGCAGATCACGCCATCCGCCCTGACGAAGGCGATCACCGATCCCGACCCTGCCGCGGCCAAACGCGCGTTCGATGCAATGATGCAGATGCAGAAGATCGACATCGCAACCATCGAGGCGGCGCGGCGCGGCTGAGGTCTTCCCGGCCGGCTCGATTGCCCGGCCGCCCCTGATTGTATACATTCGCGCAGCCCTTCAGGATCGGTACGAGCGTGCGAATGTGCGTGTGTGCCGTGGCCATGCTGGCCACGGCGGCGAATGCCCAGCAGGTAAAGCCCGGCACCCTGCGCGGGACGATCGCGAGCGTCACCACGACGCGCGCGGTCGCGCAGGCCGAGGTGCGCATCATCCACGTGGACAGCATGAAGTCCGCGGGTGACATCTTCCTCGACAGCGCACGAACGCGGCTCGCCGTTTCCGACTCGGCGGGCGCGTTCCTCATCGGCGATGTAACGCCGGGCAACTACGTCGTATCGGTCCGGCGGATCGGCTTCGAGCCGCTCGAAGCCGTCCTCCGCATGGGCGAGACGATCCTCGACATGGAGCTCGCACTCACCTCGGTAGCGCCGGAGCTGCCGGAGGTGAAAGTCACCGCCGCCTCGACCACGTACCTGGCGAAGCGCCTGGACGGCGTCGGCTTCACGCGCCGCTCGAAGGACGGCAACACGCTGCGGGTGCATGGACCGGATGAGATCGCGAGCAAGCACGCGTTCACGGTCGAGTCGCTGCTCGAGGGATGGGGCTATACCCCCGGTGACGTCTACTTCCTCGACGGCTTGCCCACGGAGTGGAGGGACCTGATCCGCCTTCCCATGGAAGTCGTCGCTGCGATCGAGGAATACCGGAACATGGCCATGGCACCCGCAGAGTTCACGCGCACACTGCCCGGTCGCCTCACGCTCCGGGATGTCGTCCCCGTCAGCGACGATCCGAGCAAGCGGAAGATGTCGAACCTCATACCAGTGCCGCCCAAGCGGGACGATGGGACCGAGGTCACACGCGGGCACATCGTGCTTCTCTGGACGTACATCCCGTAGCGCGTGCGCTAGCGGCCTTCCTCGCTGCGACCAGCGCCATCCCGACGAGCAGCGCTGCGACGCCGAACGTGATGCGCATCCCGCCGGCCACGGCGTCCGGACTCGCGGCGGCAATGTCCGTCGCGCCCGATGCGAACGCGAACACCGCACCCATCGCCGACGCGCCCGTGATGAGGCCGAGGTTGCGCGAGAGATTGAGCATTCCCGACACCACGCCGCGCTGCTCGGCACGTACGTTCGCCATGACCGCGGTGTTGTTGGCGGTCTGGAAGAGCGCATAGCCCGCTGTGGTCACGACGATCGGCACGACATATCCGGCCACGCCGTGACCCTGCGCCAGGAGTGACAGCATCACGCAACCAGCGGCGATGGCAATGAGCCCAGCCTGATTGAGTCGCGACGCACCGATGCGATCGGCAATCCGCCCCGCAGGCACACCGATCAGCGCAGCGACGAGTGGGCCCACCGATGACACCAGCCCCACCCGCGCCGCATCGAGCCCGAGCGCGCGGGCGAGATAGAACGGGCCGACGACGAGCGTCGTCATCATCACGCTCGATACGAGCGCACTCATCACGAGGCTCGCGCTGAGCGCGGGATCGCGCAGCATCGTCATCCGGATCAATGGCGACGCCGCGCTGCACTCGGCCGTGACGAACAGTCCTGTCCCCAGGGCGGCTGCCGCCAGCAGGATCACGTTCAGCGCACCGAAGTGTCCTCGCCCCAGCGTCATGCCGAGCGCATACGATACGAGCGTGAGCGCGAGCAGCATCGTGCCGGCGATGTCGAAGCGGGCCGTCGTGCTCCTGTGACCTTCCGGCAAGTACGTGAGTGCCAACACGAACGCGAGCACGCCAAGCGGCACGTTCACGAGGAAGATCGCGCGCCACCCCGCACCGGCGATCAGCAGCCCACCCAGCGACGGTCCGAGCGCGGTGCCGATCGCGGACATGGTGCCGAGCAATCCCATGGCGCTGCCCGTCTTCTCCTTCGGGACCGTCTCGCCGACGAATGCGATGGTGAGCGCCAGCATGACCGCGGCGCCGAGTCCCTGCACCGAGCGCGCCGCGACCAGCATCCACAGCGACGGCGCGAGGCCGCACAGGGCCGACGCGAGCGTGAAGATGGCGATGCCGGCGAGGAGCAGCCGGCGTCGTCCGATGAGGTCACCGAGCCGCCCCGCGCTCACGATCAGCGAGGTGATCGTGAGGAGATATGCGAGCACGACCCACTGCACCTGCTGGAACGGCGCGCCGAAGGCCAGCGCGAGCGTCGACAGGGCGACGTTGGCGATGCTGGTTCCGAGCGACGACAGCAGCATCGCCAGCGACAGGCTGGCGAGTGCAGGTCTCGCGGATGCTGCGGTCGGGGTTGCCGTGAATGATGTCATGGCCTGAAGCTGGGTTGGCTATGGCATGGCGGGAAGTGCACGAATTGCAGTGTAATGTTGCGTTTGACGCCATGTCATCGTGGTCGTATCCTCTGGGCATGGCCCCACCTGACCTCAACCTCCTCGCCACCCTCGACGTGCTCCTCGCAGAGGGCAGCGTGTCGCGCGCGGCGGAGCGGTTGCGGCTGAGCCCTTCGGCGATGAGCCGTGCGCTCGCGCGG
>JBDSTA010000250.1:0-13680 GCA_039928475.1 Gemmatimonadaceae bacterium
TTCTGCGCGATGGCGCGGTAGACGTCGTGTGACGTCACCGTCCCATTCGGCGCGATCACGAGCTCGATCACGAGGACGATCCGCTCCTCGCCCTCGTTGAGCGACGTCGCGCCCGTCGAGATCTCCGGCGGCAGCATCGGGTACACGGCGATGCCGGTGTACACCGAGGTCGCGTTCGTCATCGCATGCCGGTCGAGCGCGGAGCCCTTCGGGACGGCGACGTCCACGTCCGCGATGCCGACGCGGAGCCGCACGCCGCCGTCGATCGTCTCCTCCGCGAACTCGATCTGGTCAAGGTCCTTCGACTCGGCGTTGTCGATCGAGCTCCACAGCAGCGCGCGCAGGTCGCGAACGCCCGTATCGCCCGGCATGCGCAGGGCGTTGAGCTCGCGTTTCGCGTCCGCTTCGAGATCCGTTGCGAATCCGTTGTCGTGCAGCGCCTGGAGGGCGACGTCGCGCAGATCGGTCACGGTACGGGGGTAAGGGTCAGGACAAGATATCCCGCGGCCTTTGACAGTGCCGCCCGGGGCACACATACTAGTGGCACCATGCCATCCCGGGAAGCGGCACGACACGGTACGACTCCCGACGTCACGGATCGCCTCGCCTTCGAGCGCATCCGGACGGGCGACGCGGCTGCGTTCGAGTCCCTCGTCCGCGCGCACGCGGCGTCGCTCGCGAGCTTCGCCCACGCATACGTCGACTCGGGCGCCATCGCCGAGGAGCTCGTGCAGGATCTCTTCTGCTGGTTGTGGGATCATCGGTTCGAGACGCCCGTCCCGCGCAGTGTACGAGCGTACCTCTTCGGCTCGCTCCGCAACCGTGCGTTGAATCACCTTCGGCACCAGCGGGTGACGATCGAGTTCGAGGCCGCCGTCGCCCGCACGCGCAACATCGGCGCCCCTTCGGCCGACGAGGAGCTCCTCGCCGCGGACCTCACCGACGCGCTCCAGCGCGCCGTGCGCGAGATGCCCGTGCGGTGCCGCGAGGTGTTCACGCTCGTGCGCGACGAGCACCTCACCTACGCGGAAGTCGCCGAGGTGCTCGGCATCTCGTCGCGGACGGTGGAGATCCACATGTCGCGCGCGCTCACCCTGCTCCGCACGCGCCTGGCCCCGTGGCTCGGCTGAGTTAGGGGTCGCGGCGTGCCGGCGTGTCGCTCGGGTATGGACCGTTCGGGAATGCTCCTCGCCGCGGCACTGTTCGTCGCAGCCGGCAGCGCGAAGGCGCAGCTCGTCGAGGTGAGGCTGCACGAGGAGGCGACGAAGCAGCCCGTCGCGGGCGCCGTCGTCACGCTCGTGCGCGACAGCGCGAGCGTCGTCCGGGCGCTCACGAACGTTGACGGGCGCGCCGCGATGCGGACGTCGCCGGGGACGTACCGGATCAGGATCAACCGCATCGGCTTCCTGGCGACGCTCACGGAGCCGTTCGCGATCGCGGACGGCGAGACCGTGCGTCGCGACCTGGCGCTGGCGTCGTTGCGCATGGTGTTGCCGGAGCTCGTCGTGCGCGGCGAGTCGCAGTGCAATGCGCAGGCGAAGGAAGGCGAGCTCGCCGCCGCGCTGTGGGAGCAGATTCGCACGGCGCTCACCGCGAACGTGCTGACGCAGAGCCAGTGGGTCGTGCCGTTGCGCGTGCAGGAGTTCCAGCGCACGCTCGACCGCGACCTCGCCGTGATGAAGGAGCAGCCCGTGCGCACGCGCGTCGTGCGCGGGCCGCCCTTCGGGTCCTTCGCGCCGGAGACACTCGCGAAGCGCGGGTTCGTCTTCACCTCCGGCGGCGACGAGGTCACCTTCGCCGCGCCCGACGCGGCGCTGCTCGTGTCGAGCGAGTTCGTGGACACGCATTGCTTCCGCGCCGTCGCGGCGCCTGGCGATTCCGTCGGACTCGCGTTCGAGCCCGTGCCGCGCCGGCGTGAGACCGACGTGAAGGGCACGCTCTGGCTCGATCGGGCGACGAGCGAGCTGCGCTCGATCTCCTACAGCTACACGGGCCTCACCGGCCCGCTCGCGCACGCGGAGCTCGGCGGACGACTCGAGTTCGAGCGACTGCGCACCGGCGCGTGGATCGTGAAGTACTGGTACATCAGGATGCCGAAGGTCGAGGCGCCGGTGATGGGATTCGGCGCGCGCGTCGTCGCGGCGGCGGCGACCAAGCCCATGCAGGTCGTCGGCTACATCGAGCAGGGCGGTCGCGTCGCACCTGTGGAAGGCTCGTCCGCCGCGGCGCGCGCGCTCGTGCGCGGGCGCGTGTTCGACAGCACGACGGCCGTGGGCCTGCCCGGCGCGGTGATCCGCATTCGTGGCGAGGCGGATTCCGTTGTGAGCGACGCCGATGGCGAGTTCGAGACGACGTCGCCCACGGGTGCGCAGACGCTCGTCGTCACGCATGCGAAGTTCGGCCTGGTGCCGGACAGTTCCGTGCGCACGATGACGCTGGGCACCGCGGCGAATCCGTTCGTCGACTTCGCGGTGCCCTCCGTGCTCGCGTTCGCGAAGGCGTTCTGCGGCGCGACCGAGAATCGCGCGGGGCTGATCGGCTTCGTGTTCGACAAGGATGGCTCGGCGGCCGAGGGACTCGATGTGCGCGTGCGATGGAACGCGATCGGCGGCTGGCACGAGGAGCGGACGCAGTCGGGGCCGGGCGGGCTCTACATGTTCTGCGAGTTGCCGAGCGACGTGTCGCTGCCGGTGCGGGTGATGCACGGAGCGAGCGCGCTGCACGAGCATCCCGTGATGCTCAGGGCGAGCGAGTACCGTTGGCTGGATTTGCGGCCATGAAGCGAACCTGTACCTCCGCTCGCCGGACCATGTGCAGGTTGCTCGCTGTGCTCGGAATGACAGCAGTGCAGACCATCCATGCCCAAACCATCACCGGTTTCGTGCGCGACAGCGCGGGCCGTCCGCTCGCTCAGGCCGACGTCTCCATCGAAGCCCTTTCCCTCCGCACCACCACCGACGCCGGCGGCCACTACGTGCTCGGCGACATCGCACCGGGGATGCGCCTCGTGCGCGTGCGCATGCTCGGGCACCAACCCGTCGCGACCATGCTTCGCATCGCGGAGGGCGAGTCCAGGCGACACGACGTCGTGCTCGATCGCGTGCCGCAGTATCTCGACACGGTCGTCGTGCACGAGAAGTCGCACGTCGCCGGGGTCGGGCTAGCCGCATTCGAGGAGCGGCAGCGGCTCGGCTTCGGGAAGTTCTTCGACTCGACGTTTCTCAGGAAGAACGAGCACCGTCGCGTGCAGGACTTCCTGCGTGAGACACCGGGGATGCGAGTGGTCAGCCCACCGCTGTGCCGGGGCAGTGCGGCCGGCTTCTGCGCGCCGACCACGATGCGGGTCGCCGTTTCGAGCCGGCTTGGGCACGACTGCTTTACCCAGGTCATCCTCGACGGCTCACCCATACTGGGGAGCAGCAAGGGCGATTGGGAACGTGCGTTCGACCTCAACTCCATCCTGCCGAGTGAGCTCGCCGCCATCGAGGTGTATCGCAGCGCGGCGGAGGTCCCCGGCGAATTCAACAGCGCGGTCGCGCAATGTGGAGTGATCGTCCTGTGGACGAAGCGATGACGTCATGGCGGGCGAGCGCGGCAAGTCGAGGAATCTGCACGCGCAGGTTCCTCGCTTCGCTCGGAATGACAGCCTTGGCGCTCGGAATGACAGCAGCAACAGCCCACGCCCAGAGCGTCACCGGTTTCGTCCGCGATTCCGCCGGTCGCCCACTCTCGGGCGCCGACGTCGCCATCGAGGCGCTCTCCAGGCACGCGACCACCGACCCCAACGGCCGCTACCTCATCGCCGACATCCCCGCCGGCCTCCGCCTCGTGCGCGCACGCATGCTCGGCCACGCCGCCGTCGCGAACCTCGTCAAGCTCGCGGCCGGCGAGACGAAGACGATGGACTTCTCCCTCGAGCGCGTTCCCCTCACCCTCGACACCGTCGTCGTGAAGGACAGGAAGAACGTCGCGGGCATCGGCTTCGCCGCGATGGAGGAGCGTCGCAAGCTCGGCTTCGGAAAGTTCCTCGACTCCACCTTCCTGCGGAAGAACGAGCACCGCCAGTTGCGCGACGTCATGCGCGAGATCCCCCAGACGTACGTCGCCACCGCGCCCGACCAGGTGTGCCGCGTCATCCGCGGCAGCAGGTACTGCTACACGCTGCCGCACGGCATGCAGGTGGCCGCGAGCCGCCGGCTCGCCAATCGCGACGCGTGCCTCATGGAAGTCTTCCTCGACGGCGTGCGCGTCCAGCCCGGCTCCCAGCCGGGAGAGAGCCCGCCGCGATGGGAACGCGCATTCGACCTCCGCAGCGCCCCGATCGCCGGCCTGGACGGCGTCGAGTTCTACCGCGGCGCCGCCGAGACGCCAATGGAGTACAGTGGCAGCTCGGAGTGCGGGGTCATCCTCCTCTGGACGCACCGCATTCGATGACGCCCACCGAGGCCGAGCTCCTCCAGCACCTCCGCGGCAACACGAATGCCGCGGACGCGCGCCGCATCGACGACTGGCTCGCCGAGAGCGACGACAATCGCCGTCGGCTCGAGACCCTTCGCGCGATATGGAACGCATCGCACACGGTGCACGACACCGATGTGGACGCCATCTGGAAGGGCGTGTCCTCGCGCACGACGCTCGCGGATTCCCCGCGCAGCATGCGGCCCTCGGCCGTGCCGCAGCTGCGACTCGCGCGATCGGTTCCGCCACACCGCTCCCTCATTCCCATCGTCGCGGCGACGGCGATCGTCGTCGCAGCCGTGGTCGCATTCCTCACGGTGTCGCACGAGCACCCGCAGGTCGCCGACGTGTCGCTGCCACCCATCGAGGCCCCGCGCGAGTACGCCACGGGCCGCGGCGAACGCTCCACCATCCACCTCGCCGATGGCACGCGCGTCACGCTCGCCCCGCTCACGCGCGTGCGCGTGCATCCGGGCTTCGGCGTCAAGGCCCGCGAGCTCACGATCGAGGGTGAAGCGATCCTCGACGTCGTGCACGACACGACGCATCCGTTCCGCGTCTACATGCGCGATGCGATGGCCGAGGACATCGGCACGCGCTTCGCTGTGCGTTCGCTCGCGGGCGATACATCGATCACGGTCGCCGTCGCGGAGGGCGCGGTGTCGCTCGGCCGGCGATCCGACTCCACGAGCGCCGCCACCAACATCATCCGCGCAGGCCGGCTGGGCCGCATCGACGCGAATGGCCACGCGAGCGGCGCGTCGTCGGGGATCGGCAATTACTTCGGCTGGGCCGATGGGCACGTGGACTTCAGCGACACGCCCCTCGTCGACGTCCAGCGCACGCTGGCCCGGTGGTACGACGTGGACCTTCGCGTCGCCGACTCCACGCTTCGCACGCGGCGCGTGACGGCCCGCTTCGACGGCCAATCCATCCACGCCATCGTCAGCGCGCTCGCCATCACGCTCGGCGCCGACAGCGTCGAGTGGCGCGGCAGCATCGCCACGCTGCGGTCCACGAAGTGATGCCTCGAGCATAGCCTTAGCGCGGCTGCGCTTGCTCCTTTGGGCCTTGGGCGCGAGTATCCAGCACCCCGCGCGCGATGCGGCGCCCGGACCTGCGTTGACGCCCCCCCCAACGACCGAGGTTCCGCATGGCCACGCTCCAGATCGACAATGGCTTCCTCTCGCCACGACTTCCTGGACAGAACATCTACTTCCAGATGTTCGCGGCAGGCACCGTCCTCACGCTGAACAGCGGCGAGGAGGGCGTGGTGAACCTGTTCGGGCCGCACGGTCCGGGCGCGCATTCCTTCGGCTCGAACTGGGGCGGCGACATGGGCACGGGCTACCTCTCCGTGCCCGGGCACACCTACCAGAAGGTG
Source organism: Gemmatimonadaceae bacterium (assembly GCA_039928475.1). Taxonomy (GTDB): domain Bacteria; phylum Gemmatimonadota; class Gemmatimonadetes; order Gemmatimonadales; family Gemmatimonadaceae; genus AG11. The sequence continues at coordinate 5,843 of JBDSTA010000250.1, forward strand.
TGGTACGGCGGGGACATCGCACTCACCGGCTCGGTCACGCTCACGGCAGCGATGTCGTCACCCATCGTCACGCTCGTGCGGAAGTTCAAGATGAGCGGGCACCTCGTCGCGTTCGACACGAATCCCATCGCGAGCTCACCGCCGCCCGTGTTCGATCGCAAGGTCAAGGGCGCAGGCATGGCGATCATCGAGCTGACTTCGATCATCGACATGGGCCAGCGCGTGTTCGACCTGAAGAGCGTCACTTACCACTTCATGACCTGATGACCACCTCGCGTCGCTCGTTCATCACCACCACGGGCGGCGCGCTCGTCGCCGTCGCCTGCGCGCCCTCCATCGCGGCGCGCCGCGCCGATCACGACCTCGTCGTCCGCAATGGCACCGTCTTCGACGGCAGCGGCGCGGAGGGCCGCGAGATGGACGTCGCGATCGCGAACGGGCGCATCGTCGAGGTTGGCGCTCGCCTCGCCCGCGGGCGTGAGGAGATCGATGCGCGCGGCCTCGCGGTCGCGCCAGGTTTCATCGACATCCACTCGCACGGCGACGGCAACCTCAACGAGGATCCGCGCGCCGAGTCCATCGTGCGGCAGGGCGTGACGACGATCGTCGTCGGCGCCGACGGAAGCTCCCGCGCCACCGGTGCCGACGACCGCTCCTTCGCCGCGTACTTCGCGGCGATGGACAAGCTGGCGCCCGGCGTCAACGTCGCGTCGATGGTCGGACTGGGCTCCGTGCGCGGCGCGGTGATCGGCAACATCAACCGCCCGCCGACGACGGACGAGCTGTCGCGCATGAGCGCGATGGTCGAGCGCGCCCTCGCCGACGGCGCGTGCGGGACGTCCTCCGGACTCGAATACACGCCCAGCGGCTTCGCGTCGCTCGAGGAGCTCATCGCGCTGTGCCGCCCGCTCGTGAAGCACGGGTTGCCGTACGCGACACACATGCGCAACGAGGACGACCGTCTCCTCGAGGCGATCGACGAATCACTCGCGGTGGCGAAGGGAGCGGGTTGCGCACTCCAGATTTCGCACCTCAAGACGCAGGGCCCGCGCAACTGGCCGAAGCTCGACACGGTGTTCGCGCGCGTCGAGTCCGCGCGCGCCGCGGGTGCGGACGTTGCGTTCGATCGCTACCCGTACGTCGCATACGCCACGGGCCTGACGAACTTCTTCCCGCTGTGGAGCCGCGACGGCGGCAGCGATGCGTTCCTCGCGCGACTCGCCGACCCCGCGACGGCCGCGCGCATCAAGGCGGAAGCCATCCCGCGCGTGGACCTCATCGGCGGCTGGGACAACGTGCAGGTCTCGTCGGTGCGCGCCGCGGAGGATCGTGACGTCGAAGGCAAGCGCCTGGGCGCCTTCGCGAAGTCGAAGGGCGTGGATCCGTATGACCTCACGGTTGACCTGCTCCGGCGCAGCAAGACGGACGTCGGCATCCTCGGCTTCGCGATGAGCGAGGAGAACCTCGACCGCATCCTTGCGCATCCACTCGGCATGGTGTGCTCCGACGGCGGCGGCTTCGCGGCCGACGGCCCGACGCGGCGCGGCAGCCCGCACCCGCGCGGCGCCGGCTCGTTCGCGCGCGTGCTCGGCCGCTATGTGCGCGAGCGTAAGGCGCTGACACTCGCGTCGGCGATCAGGAAAATGACGTCGCAGCCGGCCGAGCGCGTGCACCTGCGCGACCGCGGACGCATCGCGCCGGGCTTCGCGGCCGACGTGGTGGTGTTCGATCCCGCGAAGGTGTCCGACACCGCGACGTTCGAGCAGCCGTTTCAATATCCGGTCGGGATCAACGCGGTGGTGGTGAACGGGATAGTGGCGCTTCGGGACGGCTACCGGAGTCCGACGCAGGCAGGGAGGGGACTGAAGGCGCAGCAGGCGCGATAAGCAAGGCTCTCACTGCCGGCATCATATCGGGCAACCACTTCCGGAGCCCACCATGAAGAACCGGCCGTTGTACTTCGCGATGCTCGGCACCCTGATGCTCACCGCTGCAGCCACCACCTTCGGCGGCTGGGCTGTCGTCACCGTTGACGACATGCCCGAATACGCCGTCGCGGGCAAGGCGATCGAGCTTCCCTTCACCGTCCGCCAGCACGGCGTCACGCTCCTCGGTGACCTGAACCCCACGCTCGTCGCGACGAACGGCGACACCGAGCTCACCGCCCGCGCGCGCGCCGCGAAGGACAAGGGGCACTACATCGTGTCGTTCACGCCGCCGAGCACGGCCGTGTGGACCCTGCGCATCAGGAGCGGATTCGGCAACAGCGAGTCGAAGAACATCCCGTTGCGCGTCGTCGCGAACGGTGCCGCGGCACCGCGCAAGCTCGCCGATGCGGAGCGCGGTCATCAGCTGTTCGTCGCGAAGGGCTGCGTGACCTGCCACATGCGTGGCGACGACGGCGCCGACGGGCTGAAGCTCGCGCCCGAGCTGTCGGGGCGGAGATACGTTCCCGAGTACCTCGCGCGATTCCTCGCCGACCCGGTGAACAACCGCCTCACGCAGGTGGCGTCCAACAATCGGATGCCGCAGCTCGACCTTCAGCAGTCCGAGATCGCGTCGTTGATCGCCTTCATCAACAGCGAGACGAAGGCGAAGGCTGATTAGCTCGATGCTCGAGGCTGATCGCTCGAGGCTGCGCCGTCAGTCATGAAGTTCAGGACGAGTAGTACGCCGCGTTCTCGTCGATGTAGCCCTGCGTGAGATCGCATCCATACGCGGTCGCCTCGGCGCTTCCCACGCCGAGCGCGACCTCGATGTTCACTTCCTCTTCAGCGAGTGCGGCGCGAACGACGGCGTCGTCGAACGACAACCGCGCTCCCTGGCGCAGCACCTGGAAGCCGTTCACGTACGCGTCCGTCGTCGCAGGCACGATCGTGCAGTCGAAGCACTTCCCCACCGCCATCAGGATGCGTCCGACGTTCGGGTCCGCGCCGAACACCATCGTCTTGATGAGCGGCGAGTTGACCAGCGACTTCGCGATCGTGCGCGCGTCGCGGTCGTCCTTCGCGCCGCGCACGATCGTGCGCAGCAGGTGCTTCGCGCCTTCGCCGTCGCGCGCGAGCAGCTCCGTCATGCGGATGCAGCCCGCCGTCAGCACCTTCTCGAACTCCGCCTCGTCCACGGCGCCCGCCTGGCCATTCGCGAGGATCGCGCACGTGTCCGACGTGCTCGTGTCGCTGTCCACCGACAGCATGTTGAACGACACGTGCACCGCGCGCCGCAGCATCGCGTCGAGCGTGGCCGCATCGAGCGCCGCGTCCGTGAAGATGTAGGAGAGCATCGTCGCCATGTTCGGCTCGATCATCCCCGAGCCCTTCGCGACCCACGTGATCGTCGCGCCGCCGACACTCGCCGAAAGCGACTTTGCGTAGGTGTCGGTCGTCATGATGCCCGCCGCGCCGACGAGTGGGTCGGTGCCGAGCTCCTTGGCGATGCCGACGATGCCCTGCTCGATCTTCTCGATGGGCAGCGACACGCCGATCACGCCCGTGGAGCTGACGAGGATGCGATCTGCACTCGTGCCCACTTCCGCCGCGGCGGCCGCCGCCATGCGACGCGCGTTCTCAAGGCCCTGCGCGCCCGTGGCGACATTGCTGACCTTGCTGTTCACGACGATCGCGCGAAGTCGCCCGCCGCGGATCGTCTCCCGCCCGAGGATCACCGGCGCGCCGGGACACTGGTTACGGGTGAAGACGGCGGCGGCACTGGCCTCGACGTCACTCACGAAGAGCGAGAGATCCTTCGCGGTGGGCTTGAGGCCGATGTTGCGGCTCGCGCAACGGAAACCCTTCGGGAATGCTGGCGTGTCGTGGAACATCCGTCGAACCTAACGGGGAGTCTTTCCGTCAGACAGTCTGGACTATCGGACTGACCGACTCATTCGTACCGCAGCGCCTCGATCGGGTCCAGCCGCGCCGCCCGCCGCGCCGGCACCACCCCGAACACCAGCCCGATCCCCACCGATACACCCACGGCCAGGAGCGTCTGCAGGAGCGGCGCGGACGCCGGCACGTTCATCAGCATCGTGATGCCGCGTCCCGCCCCGAGCCCGATCACGATGCCGAGCAGTCCGCCGATGCCTGTGAGCGTCGCCGCCTCCACGAGGAACTGGAACAGGATGTCGCGACGCGTGGCGCCGAGCGCCTTGCGGATGCCGATCTCGCGCGTGCGCGCCGTGACCGACACCATCATGATCGCCATCACGCCGATGCCGCCGACCATCAGCGCCACGCTTGCCAGCACGATCATCACGAGGAAGAACACGTCGGTGATCGACGTGAACACGTTGAGGATCTGGTCCTGGCTCAGCAGGTCGAAGTTGTTCTTGTCACTGGGCCGCAGCCGCCGCATCTCGCGCATCAACACCGTCACCGCGTCCTCGGCGGCATCCACCGTGACGCCCGGCTTCGGCTTCACGGCGATGAACAGCGCGTTCGTCTTGTCGATGTTGTACGCATGATCGGTGAAGAGGAACGGCATGATCGCCGCCGTCTCCTGGCCCGGCGGCGCGAAGACGTTCTCCGGCTCGCGATAAAGGCCGATGACCTGCACGGGACGTCCCCCGACCTGGATGATCTTCTCCAGCGGGTCGAGCCGCCCGAAGAGCTGTCGTGCATGTCGCTCCTGGAGCACTGCGACGGCCGCGCCCACCTTGATCTCGTTCTTCGTGAACCAGCGTCCCTCCAGCAGCTCGCCGCCCTGGATCTCCTGGTAATGGTCGTCGGCGCCGAAGACGATGATGGCGCGCGTGTGCGTACCCCCGTAGCTGAGCCGCGCCTGGATCTGCGACCAGATGCCCGCATAGGCGATCATCGGAAGCCGCGCGATGCGCGCTGCCTCGTCGGGCGAGAGGTCGGGACGAATGCGCACGTACGCCGGCAACTGCTGCGGGTTGATCGGCGTGGACGAGAAGATCTTCATCACGTAGAACGTCGTCGGACCGGCGACCTTGATCGTGTTCACGATCTGGTCGCGGATGCCCGCGACGATCGTCGCCATCGTCATCACGGTGGACACGCCGATCACGACGCCGAGGATCGTCAGCGCCGAGCGCATCTTGCTGAGGCGCAGTGCGTCGATCGCGATGCCGACGTTCTCACGGAGCTGGTCCGCGGAAAATGCGCGCTTCATTCGGCGCGCAGCGCCTCGATGGGGTCGAGTCGCGCCGCGCGGCGCGATGGATACACGCCGAACAGCACACCCACACCGGCGCCGAGCGACACCGCGAGCAGCACCGACCAGAGCGTGATGCGCGCCGGCAACGGTGACGCCGTCGCCACGAGCTCCGCGAACGCCCATCCCGACAACACGCCGAGTATCCCGCCGAACACCGACAGCGTGACCGCCTCGGCGAGGAACTGCCGCTCGATGTCCCGCGCGCGCGCGCCCACCGCCTTGCGGATGCCGATCTCGCGCGTGCGCTCGCTCACCGCCATGAGCATGATGTTCATGATGACGATGCCACCGACCACGACGCCGATGCCCACCACCGCGGGGATGACGCTGAAGAGCACCGCAGTGAGCTGCTTCCAGAACGCGACGAGCGCGTCCGCCGTCTCGACGGAGAAGTTGTTCTCCATCCCCGGCTTGAGGTGGCGCGTCATGCGCATCGCCTCCTCCGCGCGCGCCATCCCGGAGGCGACCGCGGCCGCGTCGGCCATCTTGATGGAGATCGACGTCGTCGTGCGGTGCCCGTACATCATCTCATAGCGAGAGAGCGGTATGAGCGCGATGCCGTCGAACGACTGGCCGAGCACGCGTCCCTTCGACGCCATGACGCCGACCACCTCGAAGCGTTCACCGCCGCCGGGCCCGAGCTTCACGTCCTGCCCGATCGGATCCGCCGACTCGAAGAGCTTCTCGGCGACTTCGCTCCCGATGACGACGACCGGGCGCCGCTGCTCCTCGTCGACGTCCATGAGCCCGCGCCCTAGCACGAACTTGTAGTCCTGCACGAGCTGGTACGGGGCCGTGACGCCGCGGATCTGCACGTCGCCCACCTCGCGCGTGCGCCATGCGACGTTGGAGAGCGGCGTCGGGAAGCCGGAGGTGATGGCGATTGCGTCCGCGTCCGGGAGCGCGGCGCGGACGATCGCGAAATCCGCGCGCGTGATGTCGGGGCGCTTGGCGACCTTCTTCCACATCTCGTCGTCGAAGAAGCCGAGCTGGATCGGGATGCGCCGCACCTGGAACGCGTTGGTCCCGATGAGCGAGTTCGCGACGTTCTCCTTGACGTAGGAGTTCATCCCCTGGATGACCGCGACGACGGCGACGAGGAACGCGACGCTAACGATGATCCCGAGCAGCGTGAAGAAGCTGCGCAGCTTGTTGGCGCGGATCTCGTTGAGGGCGGTAATGAGAACGTCGAGTGGGCGCACGGGGGCCAGTATAGCGGACTCTGGCCTTACGCGCCCAACTGACGGTCTGCATGCGGCGTGCGGCGGACTTCCAAACCGACGGTTGGCGTGTGACGTGCGGCGGGACAGGCCAACCGACGGTTTGCGTGCGGCGTGCGGCGGACAGGCCAACCGACGGTTTGCGTGCGGCGTGCGGCGGGATTTCGGCTTGCGTACTTCGGGTTGGGGTCGCGCTGAAATGGTGACGGTCGGCGGAGGTCAGGGTGCTAGCATGCTGCATGGCGAACTACTCGAGCGACGACCAACTCGAATGGGAGCGGACGCGGCATATCGCGCTGCGGTCGGACGCGATCTGGAGCCTCGACGCGTATCGCGCGGCGCTGTACTTCCGGCATCTCGCCAAGCCGGACTGCGCAATCCTTCGCCAACGGCGCCCGGACGACGACCTCGCGGCGCAACTCGCCGACTCGTCTGGTTCGATCAGCTCGAACATCGCCGAGGGCTATGGTCGCGGCACGCTGCCAGATCGCCGGCGCTTCTACGGCTACGCGCTCGGCTCGACGCGCGAGTGCGTCACGTGGTACGAGGACTCCCGCGGCGACTTGCCGCCGGAAACGATCGATGCGCGCCAGCTATTGCTGGCACGCATCCGTGCACTGGTCCTCGGCCTGATCGGGCCACGCGACTCCGACGAAGGCTTCGACGGCTAGTCCGCTTGTCCGACCTCCGCTGTCCCGCCGCACGCCGCACGCAAACCGGCCCTTTCCGACGTCCGACATCCGACATCCGACGTCAGTGCGCCTCCGACTTCCAGAAGTCTATTCCTCCCGCCTGCTGCCCGACGTCCACCGACCCCACCTTCTTCAACGCGACCAGGTCGATCACGTCCACCGTGCCGGGCTGCGACCCCATGCCTTCCACCGAGATGAACGCATAGAGATCGTCGTCCGTCACCGCGACCCCGTGCACCACCTTCCGCGTCGTCGGGATCTTCGCCAGCTCCTTGCCCGTCGCGACGTCGATCACCGACACCGACGCATCGCGCTTGTTCGTGCCGATGAGCTTCTTGCCGTCGTGCGTGATACCGAGGTTGTAGACCCCGTTCCCCGTGGGGATGCGGCGCGTGATCTTCCAGTCCTTAGTGTCGATCTCGACGATCTCGCTCGACTTGTTGCACGCCACGAACACCTTCGCCCCGTCCGGCGACGGCTGCGCCCACGTCGGTGAACACGACACGTCGCCCGGCTTCGGCATTTCCATCCCGTGGCCGCCCATGTCCATCATCGCGTGCGCATCGCCACGCTTCGGCGGCGCGCCCTTCATGCCCATCTCCTTGCCCTTCGTCAGCACGAAGTAGCGCGAGACTCCGAGCGTGCGCGTGTCGATCTCGACCAGCATGTCGTCCATCATGCACGCCGAGTAGTGGTGCAGCCCGTCCGTGCTGAGGCGCGACCCGTGCGGCATCGTGCACGTGGGAAT
>JBDSTA010000251.1:0-7903 GCA_039928475.1 Gemmatimonadaceae bacterium
CGAGGCGCCCGCGTCATCCGAGCGGAAGAATCCGCCCTGTCCCGGAGGCGGCGCGGCGGGACGTCCATTCGACGGCGCCGGCGGCGCAGGCGCCGCGGGATCCGGCACGAGGCAATCCACCACGGCATACACCCGCTTCGGATTGCTCGGCGACACCGCGATGCCGGTGCGTCCAATGCCCGACGCGGGAAGTCCATTGGTGAGCTGCTTCCACGTCGCGCCACCGTCGGTGGACTTGTAGATGCCACCGCCCGGTCCGTTCGTGGGCGCATAGGTGAACCAGGGCGGACGACGCGTGTTCCACAGTCCCGCGTACACGACCTGCGAGTTCGTCGGGTCGACGACGACCTCCACCGCGCCGATGTCGGGGCCCTTGTTCAACACGTGCTTCCACGTCGCGCCGCCGTCCGTGGACTTGAACACGCCGCGCTCTGCGCTGGGCGCATAGAGATGGCCGATGGCCGCGACGAACAGCACGTTCGCGTTGCGCGGGTCGATGCTGATCTTGCCGATGTGCTGCGTGTCGGCGAGGCCGATGTGCGACCACGTCTTCCCGGCATCGGTGGACTTGTACATCCCGTTGCCGTAGCCGTTCGAGTCGCGCAGCGAGCTCTCACCACTGCCGACGTACACCGTGTTGGGCGACGACGGCGCCACGGCGATCGCGCCGATGGACGCGACAGGCTGCGAGTCGAACACAGGCGCCCAGATGCGACCCGCGTCGATGGACTTCCACACACCGCCATTCACCGAGCCGAAGTAGAACTCGTTCGGGCGGCTCGGCACCCCGGTCGCCGCAGCGACGCGGCCGCCGCGGAAGGGGCCGATGTGGCGCCACCTCACACCCGACGCAATGCCTGACAGGTTCAGCGGTGCGCTGCGCACCATGCCGTTGGACTCGGCCCATGCGGCGGAGTCGATGATGCGGCTGAGCGCTGGCGAGGCGAGCGTGAGCGCAGCGGCGGCCTGGCCGGAGCGCAGGAGGAATGAGCGCCGAGTGTGGTCGTTGTTCATCAGTTGAAGATGTGGTGCGTGGCTAGTTCACGACAGGCTGGTCATCCCCCGATGGCCGTGATGAGCCGCTCCATCTCGGCCGTCGACGTCACGGTGCGATCACCCGCATCTCGCGGTGGCGTCCGTGCGAGCGAGATCGTCGAACCGCGATGCACCATCCTGGTGCGCAGCGTGGCGGCGGCGCGCACGTGAATCTCCTCCACGCCGCTCGCATGTATCACGTCCGCGGCGTTCTCGGCGGTGATCGAGCCGCCGGCGAGGATGACGATGCGTCCGCCGGCCTGCGCGTCGAGCTTGCGCAGCGATGCCGCGCCGTCGAGCGCCGTGGGCGCGCCGCCGGACGTCAGCACGCGATCGACGCCGAGCTCGATGAGCGCCTCGAGCGCGACGGCCTGGTCGCGCACGTAGTCGAACGCGCGATGGAAGGTCACCTGCATGGAGCCGGCGGCTTCGACGAGCTTGTGCACGGCGGAGACGTCGACGTCGCCGTCGGCGGTGAGGGCGCCGACCACCACGCCATCCACGTCGAGCGAGCGCGCGACGGCGATGTCGCGGAGCATGACGTCCACCTCGTCTTCCGTATAGAGGAAATCGCCGGTGCGCGGGCGGATCAGCACGAACACGGGGATCTCCAGCCGCTCCCACACGGCGCCGATCAGCCCGGCGCTCGGCGTCACTCCGCCCTGGAGGAGCTCACCGCACAGCTCGATGCGATCGGCGCCGCCCTGCTCGGCGGCGACGGCTGCGTCGATGGCGTCGACGCAGGCTTCGATGAGGATGGTCATGGGGTCAGAGTCATGCTCTGACCCCTGTCAGCTCTGACCCCAATCATCCCAATCATCCCTGCCGGGGCGGCTTCCACGTTCCCTGCGCGACGGCAGGGACGAACTTGTCGAGCCCCCGCGGCGGGAAGTCGAGCGTCCTGCCTTCCTCGGCGCTCTTGTACGCGGTCATCAGCATCTGCACGACCTCGAGGCCGTCGTCGAAGGTGAGCAGCGGCTTCTCCTTGCCGAGGAAGCAGCGCACGAAGTGGCGATCCTCCGCCTCGTACCCGTACGCGACCGCCTCGTTCGCGACGACGGGCATCAAGCCCATCTCCGCGTTCTGCTTCTCGACGAGATCCTCACCGCTCTTGCCCTTCACCTCGCGGCTGAAGAACAGCTTGAGGCCCGCGTCGAGCGTGTTCCAGGACATCGAGTACTCGGGTCCGAGCAGCTCCGACGAGAGTCGCAGTCCCGCCCCGACGAAGCTCCACGATGTGGACGCCTCGCCGAGCACGGTGTAGCCGTCGTTCGTCTCGAACTCGATCGTCGTGCTGGCGAAGTCCTCGCTCGGCCGCTTCGTGTAGTCGGTGCCGGGCTGCGCCTTCGCGAGCTTCTTCGCGTATGCGGGGCGCGTCCACTTGAGCGACGCGATGTGCGCGGTGATGCGCTTCGGCTTCACGGTGCCGAGCGGCTCACCGGGCTTCGTGAGGAGATGGCGGACGACGAGTGCCGAGTGGCACATCATGTCGTTGAGGACGCCGCCGCCCTGGAGCGCGCCATTCCAGAACCAGGGCATGTGCGGACCGCTGTGCTCCTCGGCCGCGCGTGCGAGGTAGGGGCGACCCGTGGTTGCTGCGCCGCGCGCCCAGATGAGTGCCTTGCCGGCCTCGACCTGCGGCGCGAAGACCTGGTTCTCGAGGTAGCCGTGCATGAGCCCCGCCTTCTTCACGAGACGCGCGACCTCCTTCGCCTCGGCGACGTTGCGCGCGAGGGGTTTCTCGCAGGCGATGCCCTTGAGCGTGCCGCGCCCCTTCTCGAGTGCGTCGACGATCTCCTGGACGTTCTCGATGCGCGCCTGGTTCGGGCCGGTGAGCCAGATGGCATCGATCGCAGGGTCGGCGACCATGTCGCCGATGGACTTGTAGGCCTTCGCGTTGCCGACGTCGAGGTCGTTGGCATATCGCGCTGCTGCGGCGGCGTTCTTCGCGTTGGGGCTCCAGACGCCGAGGACGTCGGCATCGCGGACGCCCTTCCAGCCGAGCATGTGGAACTTGGCGTTGAAACCGCTACCGATGAAACCTACGCCCAGGCGCTTCTCTGACATTGTCGTTTATGAAAGGTTCTAGTAGCCACAGAGGACACAGAGTGCACACAGAGGACACAGGGTACTGCCCTTCACCTCCGCGTTCCCTGCGAAACCTCTGCGTCCCCTGCGTTGAAGACTTTGGTCTTTGAATGCTCCCGCTACGAACCTTTTCGCGAGCGAGCGAGGCTCGCATCGAATTCCTCGTAGGACACGCCGAGCTTCTTCGTCGCGGCGGGCGGGCAGCCCTGCCAGTTGGGGTTGAAGACGTTCCCGATGTACTGGAGGTCCTTCCATCCCATCTGCGACGAGAAGAATGCCGCGCCGACATTGTTGCGGAAGCGATCGAACCACTGCGCGCCGCGCTTCATGTCGCCCGCGGCCTTCTTCGGGAAGGCGATGTCGTCCAGCACCTGGCGGCGCTGCGCATCGGAACTCGACAGGAAGTCCTTCCCGTACCGCTTGCGATGCTCGGCGTCGAGCCATGCGAGGCCGCCGCGCATCGACACCTTCGAGCTCTCGCTCGTCTCCTTGTCCGCGAGCATGAAGTCGATGAACTCCGGCGCCTTCGCGTCCGTCGCACTGCCGGAGCGTTCGTCCTTCGGGATCACGATGTCCGAGAGCACGCGCACCGTGCGCCACTCGTGTGCGGTGAAGAACTTCGGCGCGTAGTCCGCGGCGTTCGCGTAGGCGTCCTCGTGCTCGAGCGATGCGACGAACTTCGTCGCGCGCTCCACCGCCGGCGTCTTCCACTCGAGCATGCCCGCGAGCGGTGCGACGCCGAGCACCTTGAGGGCGTCGCGGCGATTGAGGTCGGTCACAGTGCACCCGCCTTGCGCTGCTGCGCGATGTAGTCGGACGTCTTCCACGCGAGGGCGAGAATCGTCCACGTGGGATTCTTGTCCGCCTGCGTGACGAACGGCCCACCGTCGGCGACGAAGAGATTCCTGCAGTCGTGCGCCTGGCAGTTCGCGTTGAGCACGGACTTGCTCGGGTCGTTGCCCATCTGCACGCAGCCCAGCTCGTGGATGATGGAGCCACCCGTCGCGAGGCCGTAGCCCTGCTCCTTCGTCGGCATGTTCGAGAAGACCTGGCCACCCATCTCGGCGATGAGCGAGCGGAAGGTCTCCTGCATGTGCTTCGACTGGTTGTACTCGTTGTCGGTCCACTTCCAGTGGAAGCGCAGCACGGGAATACCCCACTGGTCCACGACGTTCGGGTCGATCTCGCAGTAGCAGTCCGCGTTGGGGATCTGCTCGCCGCGGCCGGAGAAGCCGATCGTCGCGCCGTAGTACTTGCGATAGTCGTCCTTGAGCGACTTGCCGTAGCCACCACCGCCGGGATAGCTCGCGATGCCGCCCATGAAGCCGTTGCCCGGTGCGCCGAGACCGCCCCACACCTCGATGTGGTAGCCGCGCGGGAAGTCGAGCTTCTTGTTGTCGAGCCACCAGGGCATGTAGACGTGCATGCCACCGACGCCGTCTTCATTATGGGGCACGTGGTCCACCATCGCGGGGATGAAGCCCGCGACGTCGGTACCCGTGGTGTCGGTGAGGCCCTTGCCCACCCAGCCCGTGGAGTTGCCGAGCCCCTGCGGGAACTTCGACGACTTCGAGTTCATGAGCAGGCGCGCGGACTCGCATGCGCTCGCGGCGAGCACCACGACCTTGGCGCTCACGTGCCTGTCCATGCCCGTCTTCTTGTCCACGTACGTCACGCCCGTCGCGAGTCCGTCACGACCGACGGTGACCTCGCGCGCCATCGCGTTCGTGACGAGCGTGAGGCGGCCGGTCTTGAGCGCGGGTCCGATCAGGACGTCGGGGCTCGAGAAGTTCGCCTTCACCGAGCAGCCGCGGTTGCACTGGCCGCAGTAGTGACAGGCCTGGCGTCCGTGGATGGCTTTCGTCGTGATCGAGAGGCGGCTCGGGATGCACGTGATGCCGAGCTTGTCGCTCGTCTTCTTGACGAGGAGCTCGTAGCAGCGCGGCCGCGGTGCCGGCTGGAAGTTGCCGTCGGGATGGTTGCGCAGGCCCTCGCGGCTGCCGAACACGCCGATCAGGTCGTCCACGCGGTCGTAGTAGGGCGCGATGTCGTCGTACGAGATGGGCCAGTCCTCGCCGAGTCCGTCCTTGCTCTTGCCCTTGAAGTCGTCAGGGCCGAATCGGAGGGAGATGCGCCCCCAGTGGTTCGTGCGGCCGCCAAGCATGCGGCCGCGCCACCAGGAGAACTGGGTGCCGGGCGCTCGGGTGAAGGGCTCGCCTTCGATGTCCCACCCGCCGTCGCAGGCGTCGAACTCGCCGAATGGCCGAGTTCGCTTGGAGGCGCCACGGCGGGGGGAAGCCCAGGCCGGGGTGAGCATCTGGGAGTCCTTGGAGGCGTACCATTCGCCTCCCGCCTCGAGCATGACGACCTTGGCCCCCTGCTGGGTGAGGGCGTAGGCAGCCATGCCACCGCCGGCCCCCGAGCCGACGATGCAGACGTCGTATGTCGTTGCCTGGAGTTCGTTCATGCCTATCCTGAGTTGGTGGGTCGGGGCCGAATCTGGCGCGCGGGCGGGGTCGCTGCAACGGACGGCCTCCTGCTCAGTACTTGTCCCGATTTGGAACATCTGTGCCAAAGCGGTACACTTGCCGTCCGGCGAAAAGTCCGGTGAACGGCACGACGCCCCAGGCGACGGCGCATGAGGCGAACATCCCCCCCGGTACCATCATGTCATTTCGTTCCACGCTCCGACTCGCAGTCCCCGTCCTGATGCTGTCCGCGCTTGCACAGGCGAATGCACAGACGGTCGTCGTCACCACCCCGACCGGCACGGTCACGAACCCCGGTGGTCCCGACATGAACGACCCGTTCGCGTTCGACACGTGGCTTCGCGACAATGTCCGCGCCGGCTCCACGGTCGGCATCACCAACACCTACGCGCGCTCCGGCAACGGCTCGGCGCAGATGACGGGGACGATCGCGAACACGTCCAAGGCCGACATGGAGTACTACTTCGGCGGCCAGTACATCACGCCGTTCTCGCTCAGCAGCCTGTCTGCCGCGTCGTACGAGTGGCTGCGCAACTCGTCGAGCACGGCCAACGGCTTCCTCGTTCCGTCGCTGCGCTTCATGATCGACGAGGATGGCAACTTCAACACGACGACGGACCGCAGCATCCTGATCTACGAGCCGATCTACAACGGCACGACGACGGCGGCGGTGGACACGTGGGTGTCCGAGGCCATCAACGGCACGTCGAACCTGTGGTGGCGCCAGTTCAACCCGGGCAACACGGTCGTGGATCCCTTCGGCCAGCAGCTGAACGCGTACCAGTCGGCGACGGGCGTGACGTCCGCCGGCCGCACGATCACGGGCAACAGCGTGGTGTACGGCCTGAGCAGCGGCATCGGCTCCGGCTGGAACGGCACGTTCGATGGCGCCGTGGACAACATCGAGGTGGCGTACGGCAACAATGACGTGACGTTCAACTTCGAGACGACGACGGCGACGCCCGAGCCGGCGACGCTGGTGCTGTTTGCGACGGGCTTCATGGGCGTGGTGGGCTTTGCTCGTAAGCGCCGGACAGTCTGACAGTCCGACAGCCTGACAGTCTCCCACCAGGCAGTCAGGAAATCAGGACGTCAGGAAGCCAGTGAACGACGAAGGCCGGGTTCTCATCGAGAGCCCGGCCTTTTTCCTGACCTCCTGATCCCTGACGTCCCGACATCCTACAGTGCAGGGTCCCTCCACAGCGCCGGGAAATTCTTCTCCAGCGCCGCGATCTTCGGGTGGTCGTTGATCACGATGTACGGTGCGTTCGGATTCTTGCGCGCGTAGTCCTGATGGTAGACCGCGGCGACGCTGAATCTCGAGAGCGGCGCGAGCTCCGTGACGATCGGCTTGTCGTATGCATGCGCGGCGGTGAGCTGCGCGATGTAGTCGGTCACGACCTTCTTCTGCTCCTGGCTCGCGTAGAAGACTGCCGAGCGATACTGCGCACCGCGATCGGGTCCCTGGCGATCGAGCTGCGTGGGGTCATGCACGACGGAGAAGAACACGCGCAGGAGCGTGCCGTACGACACCACCTTTGGATCGTACGTCAGCCGCACCGACTCGGCGCCGTCCGTGAAGCCCGACTCTGCGGTGTGCACGCCCTTCACGTGACGGAACACGGCCTCCACGCCCCAGAAGCAGCCGCCCGCGAGGACGGCGACGGTGTCGGCGGTGGCATCCAGTGTGGGCGCGACGACTGGCGCTCGATCGGCGGCGACGCGCGCCGAGATGGCACGCACGCTGGTCACGGCAAAGACGGCGATGACGGAGAGGCCTACGGCGGCGCGAAGAGTCGGCATACCTGTTCTACCCCGTCACCGCGACATGGGTCACTCGAGGGACGCGAGATACCGGTAGCTGCTCGTCGCCGAGGCGATCGGGTCGACGGGTTCGTCGTGCTCGACGAAGGCGTGGCGCATGCCGGAGGTGCTGGCGCGCGCGAAGATCGCGGGGAAGTCGATCGTGCCGCTGCCGACGTCGGTCATCTTCCGCTCCGGCGCGGCGGTGGCGTCCTTCACGTGCATCAGCGAGAATCGGCCCGGATAGCGTGTGATGAAGTCCATCGGGTCGGCCTCGCCCTTCACGACCCAGTAGATGTCCATCTCGAAGTCCACGAGCTCGCGGTTGGTACGTGAGAGGAGCGTATCGAGGCCCGTGCTGCCGTCGGGGAAGCGGGCGAGCTCGAAGGCGTGGTTGTGGTAGGCGAAGCGAAGCCCTGCCGTCCGCGCGAGCATGCCGAGCCGGTTGTAGCGGTCGGCCACGCGCTTCCAGTCGTCGGGCGTCTTGC
>JBDSTA010000252.1:0-5397 GCA_039928475.1 Gemmatimonadaceae bacterium
GGCGGGCTCGCCGCAGCGCGCGCGCGACTCGAGGCATTCATCGGCGACGCCCTGCCGGACTACACGGAGCGGCGTCGCAACCCGTCGGACACCGGCGGGTCGAGCCGCCTGTCGCCCTACCTGCATCACGGCATGATCTCGCCGCGCGAGATCCTGATGCGCGTGCGCGAGTCTGCCTCGCAGGAACAGGGCGACGCGTTCCTCAACGAGATGCTGACGTGGCGCGAGCTCTCGCTCAACTTCGCGCTCCGCAATCCATCGTTCCAATCGCTCGCGGCGCTGCCGGACTGGGTGCACCGGTCCATGCGCTCACACGCCGCGGACCGGCGCGACTTCACCTACACGATGGACGAGCTCGAGCGCGCCGCGACGCACGACGACATCTGGAACGCCGGGCAGCGCGAGCTGGTGGAGACGGGGCACATGCACAACGTCGTCCGCATGCTGTGGGGAAAATCAGTCCTCACCTGGGCGCCGACCTACGCCGAGGCGATGGCGTGGCTCATCCACCTGAACGACAAGTACGCGCTCGACGGCCGGGATCCGAACAGCTACGCCGGCATCCAGTGGTGCTTCGGGAAGTTCGATCGCCCCTTTGCCGAGCGGGCCGTGTGGGGGACGATCCGTCCGATGTCGCTGGAACGGGCGCGCACGAAGTACGACATCGCCGACTACATCCAGCGCTGGACCGGCGCAGGCGCCAGCCAGGTTGCGCTGGGCATCTAGGCCCCCGATTACCATTCAGCACATGCTCCCGACGCCCACGGACGTCCTCGCTGCCGCCCATCGATTGCGCGCGGTGGTGGACCGCACTCCGCTCGTCCATTCCACGTCGCTCAGTGCGGTGTGCGGATTCGACGTGCACCTCAAGTGCGAGTTCCTCCAGCGGACGGGGTCGTTCAAGCTGCGCGGCGCCTTCAATGCGCTGGCGTCGCTGCCGCACGACGTGCGCGAGCGCGGCATCGTTGCGTCGTCGGCAGGCAACCATGGGCTCGGCGTTGCCTATGCCGCGCGCATGTTCGGCGTGCTCGCGCGCATCTTCGTGCCGGCCACCGCGCCCGACGTCAAGCGCGATGGGATCCTCGCGCTGGGCGCGGAAGTGGACCAGGAGCAGCCCCACTACGACGCGGCGCACGAGGCCGCGGTGGAGTACGCCGCGACGCGCGGGATGACGTTCGTGAATCCCTGCGCCGGCGAAACGCTGCTCGCGGGCCAGGGCACCGTGGCGCTCGAGATCCTCGAGGAGCTGCCGAACGTGTGCGCGATGGTGGCGCCGGTGGGTGGCGGTGGACTCATTGGCGGGATGGCGGCGCTCACGCGCGCCGTCGCACCGCACGTGCGGATGGTCGGCGCGCAGAGCGAGCGGACGGACGCGATGGCGCGCTCGATGGCGGCGGGCCATCGCGTGGACATCGACGTCCTACCGACGCTCGCCGATGGCCTCGCGGGCCAGATCGACGACACCGGCCTCGCCATCGCGCAGTTCGCCATCGACGAGATGCGTGTCGTCACCGAGTCCGAGATCTCCAGCGCCATCGCGTGGCTCGCGCGTGCACACGACGCACGCGTGGAGGGATCGGCGGCCTGCTCGGTCGCGTCGGTGATGACGACGCGGTTCGCATCGCTGCCAGGCCCGGTGGCCGTGGTGCTCACCGGCGGCAACATCGATGACAGGCTGTGGCGCGAGATCACTCGCGCCCATGCCTGACGTCGCGCCCTACTGCCGGCAGCCCTCGCCGCGATCGTTCGCGCAGCCGATGGCGCCGGCCTCACCGGCGCGCCGTGGATCTGCGCCAGCCATCACGTCGCGCTCCCCGATTGTGATGACGGCCGCGTAGCCCATGCGCAGCTCGCCCGCGAGCGAGATGCGCTGGAACAAGTGGCCCTTCGCGCCAAGCTCACGCAGCGCCTGCGGAGAGAATCCGTCCTCGACCTGGATGAGGTAGTCGCTGCGCACTTCCCCGCGCTGCTGGCCGATGAGGAATCGCGGCAGCTCGATCGCGTGCTGCGCGTCGAGCTTCTGGTCGAGCACCCCCGTTACCGTGGAATACACAGCGGACGTGATCCACGAGTTGCCGGCCGCGGCGCTCGCGAGCACGGGACGGCGCGCGGCGCCTTCACCGCGGAACACGATGGTCGGCGCGAGCGTGCTGCCATGACGCGAGTTCGGAAGGCGCGCGCCGTATTCGTCGGGATCGTTGCCGTATGAGCCGATCTTGTCGTTGTAGAGGAAGCCGAGGCCCGGCGTGACGTAGAAGTTTCCGCCCCAGGTGCCGAGCGTCTGCGTGACGCTCACGACGTTGCCGTCGGCATCCGCGACAGCGAACGCGGTGGTCCCCGTGCGATGGCAGAAGCGTCCGGCCGCATACGCGGCATGGTCGGAGCACTGCGAATCGTCGTCCTCGCCCGAGGGGGCGATGGACGACGTGCGCGTGGGCTGCTTCGCGCAGGGCAGGCTGTCGCCGCGAATGTCGGCCGGCGTCAGTGCGCGGTCCGGATTGAAGCAGCGCCACCGCGCGCGCGCGGAATCCTTGCTGAGGAACGCGTCGAGCTTGATGGGCCACATGTCCGGATCGGCGATGCGGCCGCGCGAGGAGGGCACGAGCTTCCATGCCTCGAGCATCGCGTGGAGCGAGCTCGCGTCCTCGGTGTAGGGGCGCATCGGCTGCTGCTGCTCGAGGAGATTCAGCTGCGCGACGAGCGTGGCGCCGCCGGACACCGGGGGCGCGCTGGAGTAGAGCGTGTAACCGCGATAGGTACCCGACACGGCCTCGCGTTCCACGGCGAAGTAGCGCGCGAGGTCGGCGGGGCGCATCGCGTTGCCCTGTCCACGCAGGTCCGCGGCGATGCGGCGCGCGATGCTGCCGCTGTAGAACGTCGCGGCGCCGCTGTCGGCAATCGTACGCAGTGTACGCGCGAGGTCTGCATTGCGGAGCGTGTCACCGGCGACGAGCGGCGCGCCCTTCGCGAAGAACAGCGCGCGGCTCGAAGCGTACTTCGCGAAGTGCTCGCGCTCCGTGGCCAGTGTCGTCGCCAGCCCTTCGCTCACGGCGAAACCCTGCTCCGCCGCGCGTATCGCCGGTGCGATGACCTCGGCCCAGGTCACGCGACGGCTGCCATACTTCCGGAACGCCGTCTCCATGCCCGAGAGCGTGCCCGGCACGTTCACGAGCACTGGACCGTCCTGCGGCAGCACACCACGGCGCAACATGGATGCATTCGAGAGCGAGCCCTCCTCCGGCGCGCGGCTCATGAACTCGATGAGCGCGGGGCGCTCCATCGTCTTCAGCCGCACGAGCATCTGGCCGTAGCCGCCAAGCCCGCTCGCATCGGGTTCGACGACGCCCAGCGCGAACGAGACCGCCACAGCGGCATCGACGACGTTGCCGCCCTTGCGCAGGATCTCCAGGCCGGCGGCCGTGGCGATGGGATGCGCGCTGGAGACAGCACTCGTGCCGACCGCGGGGTCACGCAGCACCGGCCGCTCGCGCAGCATCTCGTGGATGACCTGCTCGAGTGCCTCGTCCGTGCCGGCAACCAGCGCGCGCGGCGCGTAGGTGTCGCGCAGCACCTCCCAGCGCGCGTGCCGCGCGGCCGCGTTGCGGTAGTAGAGCGTGTCCATGCGCGCGACGAACGACGCGAAGGCCGCCGCATTGCGCAGCCGCCGGTCGGGTGCGGGCGGGACCGATGCCGCGAGACCTGCATCCGGCGCCGAGGGAGCGTCCACGAACCAGAGTCGGCCCGCGTGCGGCATCTCGTCGCGCGCGTCGCGGTCGCCGAGCCGGTCGGGATCTCCGTTGTAGCCCACTTCTCCCGCCGGCACTTCGGCGAGGGCCAGGGTGCGCGCGTCGGGCGACCATGCCACCTCCGCGCGCTGGTTGCTCACGAGGTTCACGTAGCGCGCATCGGGCGTGGTGACCCACACGCCGGCGCGCCCGCTGCGCGTGGTGAACGCGATGCGGTCGCCGTTGGGCGCCCACGCGGGATATTCCGCGTCGCGATCCTCGATGACGACGCGATCGGAGTCGCCGGCGATGTACTTGATGCGAAGGCGCGTGCGGTCCTCGCGCGCCGCGCTGTACGCGACGCGATTGCCATCGGGCGACCAGGCCGGCGACCGCTCGGCGCCATTGTCGCCGCGCGTGAAGCGCCGTTCCGTCCCCGAGGCGAGCCGCATCCAGATCTTCGACTCACCCCGCCGGCCGCGCGCGAAGATGATCGCACCGTCCGGGGCGATGGATGGAGCCGCGTCCGGCTCCGGGGTGCTCGTGATGCGCTCCGGCGTTCCGATGGCGCCGGACGGGCCGACGGCGATGGAGTAGAGGTCCCCGTTGCCGGTGACATCCGAGCTGAAGACGATGGCCGAGCCATCCGCGCTCCACGCGGGGTCTCGATCGGCCTGCGGACCGGACGTGACCTGCTGCCAGCGTGTGCCGGTGCGGACCCAGATGTCGCCGTGCACGCTGAGTGCGAGGCGTCCATCACGTGCGTAGGCGGGATTTCGCGCGCCGGCGAGTGGCGAGGCCGTATCGCGCGGCGCGGCGACCGCGAGCTGCGCCGCGGTGAGCAGGAGGACTGAGAGCATGCTCAAACGCTACAGCCGGGAAAACGAAAACGGCACCTCGGTGTCCCGAGGTGCCGCTTCGTTCCTCCCCTTTCGACGTGCCTGCTACGGACGCTCGACGTTTCGCTCGTCGCTCGTCCCACCGCGCGGCTCGCCCCCCAGCGAGTTCCCGCTCGGCCGCTGTGGCTGGGATCCGTTCGCGCGCTGTTCCGCGGAATTGTTGCCCAGGCCGACTTCGCGATCGCCCTTGAAGCGACCGTTCGTGCCCTGTGCCGACTGGCCGTTCTGGCTGCCCGGCGCCGAGGCGCCGTTGGCTTCCTGCTGGAGACGCGCAGCGCGATTGGCGCCGCGTGCCTCGCCGCCGCGGCGGCCGATGGCGGCCATGTGCTCGCGGTTGCGGCTCACCGTCACGCCGCCCTTGCGACCGGCCGCGCGTGCCTCGCCCGAGTCGAACTCGTGCGCGGTGCCCTTCTGGTGAGCTGCGCGACCGCCCTTGCTGGCGATCTCGCGCTGCTTGCTCCGATCCATGGACGCGAAGCCGCGATTGCTGCGAGTGCGCTGACCCGAGCCCGAATCCGACGCGCCATCTGCGCGCGAGACGTTCTCGCCGTTCGAAGTACGCGCCAGGCGCTCGTTGGAGACTTCGCGCTGCCGCTCGCGATCCGCGCCAAAGCTGCGCTCTTCGTCGTTCGGTTTGATCGTCATTCCCGCTCCTCCTGAAAGATTTGGGCCGCCTGCCCACGACTGGCCCCGCCCGGGCCGCCTACCGCTCTCTTGTGCAAACTGCGGACCCAACTGTTTGTGCGTTCCGCATTTGACTCGCCAGCGTACTC
>JBDSTA010000253.1:0-1991 GCA_039928475.1 Gemmatimonadaceae bacterium
CGCAGGCCTACGAACGCATCGCCGAATTGCTGGATCCCAGGCTGTCATGACATCGTTCGCTTCACGTCTCACCGCCGCGTGCGCGGCGGGCATCGTCGTCCTCGCGTGTGGCGAGGTGCCCACGTTCGACGGCGGCATCGCGTACATCACGCCCATCCAGCTGCCTGCGCCCGCCGTGGCCGCCGGTGACGTGCTGCGAGACAGCACGGGCGCCGTGGTGCCGCTCAGTGTGCTCGCGTACGACGGCGAGAACCAGCTCGTGGCGGGCACCGCGGCCACGTACGTCGTGAACCCCGTGGACACGGGCGTGCACATCGACGCCGCTGGTGTCGTGCGCGTGTCGGATTCGGTGCGGACCGTGCAGATCGTCGGCCGCGTGGGCGCGCGACTGCAGACCATCGCCGCAACGCTCGACATCGTTGCGCAGCCGGACAACATGGTAGCCTCGGGCACGATCGATTCGCTCAGGCTGGCGACTGCGTCGAGCGCGCTGCAGGTCACGGTCACGGGCCTCAGGAAGGGCACGCGCGTCGCGTCCAAGGGGATCATCGTTCGCTATCGCATCACGGGCACGACGCCGTCGCGCACGGTGGACCCGTCGTTCTTCTTCTTCCCGGACGGCCTGCGCGGGGACCTCACGCGCGCGACGGACACCACGGACGCGAGCGGATTTGCCAGTCGCACCATCATCGCGAGCGATGTAGCGGGCCTCACGTCCATCGAGGTGGAGGCGACAGCGAAGTCATTGCTGGGCGTGCCGCTCACGGGCAGCCCGGTGACCTTCAGCATCCCCGTCAAGAAGGGAAGCTGAGCGCACCCCGGTAGCGGAGGGCGCCGACCCGCGCGTATAATCGCGGTCAACACCGGGACGCGCCAAAGCGTCCCGCCCAATTCGTAGGAGGCCGAGATGCACGCGACCGGTGGCCCGCGCAATTCCCAGCCGGGAACGCTTCCCCAGCTGTTCTTCGCTGCAGTGGCGCGTCATGACAAGCCGGATGCGCTGCAGTACAAGGTGAGCGGCGTCTACCAGCCCATCGCGAGTAGCGCGCTCGCCGACCGCGTGCGACGCACGGCGCTCGGCCTCGCCGAGCTCGGCGTGAAGGCGGGCGACCGTGTCGCAATCCTGTCGGAGAACCGGCCGGAATGGGCCATCGCCGACTACGCGTGCGTTTCGTCGGGGATCGCCGACGTACCACTCTATCCGAACCTGCCCGCGGAGCAGGTCGCGTACATCGTACGCGACTCGGGCGCGGTGGCCATCTTCGTCAGCGACGAGGCACAGGCAGCGAAGATCCTCGCGGTGCGGGACAAGTGTCCCGCGCTCACGTCGGTAATCACGTTCGCCCCAGGCCGGCATGCCGGCGCCGATCACACGCTCGCCGAGGTCGAGGCGAAGGGTGCGACGGTGGATGATGAGGCGCGCCGCGCGAAATACCGCGCCGCCGCCGATGCCGTGATGCCCGATGACGTCGCGACGCTCATCTACACGTCAGGGACCACCGGTGAGCCGAAGGGCGTGATGCTCACGCACGACAACCTGTGGTCGAACACGATGGCCGCCGCGGCGTGCATCCCGTTCGGGAAGGACGAGGTGGGGCTGAGCTTCCTGCCGCTGTCGCACATCTTCGAACGGATGGCCGGACACTACCTGATGCTCCACGTCGGGTGCTCCATCGCATACGCGGAGTCCATCGACACGGTGCCCATCGACATGCAGACCGTGCGCCCCACGCTCGTGCTCTCGGTGCCGCGCCTCTACGAGAAGATGTATGCGCGCGTGCTCGAGAACGCGCTGGCCGGCGGTGCCGTGAAGCAGCGCATCTTCTTCTGGGCGCGTCATGTTGCCGAGCAGTGGGCGGATGTAAGGCTCGCGGGCACGGAGCCGAGGGGATTCCTCGCGATGAAGTACCGCATCGCGCAGAAGCTCGTGTTCTCGAAGCTCCAGGCGCGCACGGGTGGCCGCCTGCGCTACTTCGTATCCGGCGGGGCGC
>JBDSTA010000254.1:0-2587 GCA_039928475.1 Gemmatimonadaceae bacterium
TGGAGTACAAGGTCTACAAGACCGACAACACGATGGAGCTCGTCGAGAACCCGGCGCTGATGCCGAATTCGGCGGTGATCGACCGCATCGAGGAGCCGTACGTGAAGGCGCGCATCATGGCGCCGTCCGACTACATCGGACCGATCATGACGCTCGGTACGGAGCGGCGCGGCGTCTACAAGAACATGACGTACCTCGACCAGCAGCGCGTCGAGTTCGACTGGGAGTTCCCACTCGGCGAGATCATCCTCGACTTCTTCGACAAGCTCAAGTCGATCAGCCGAGGCTATGCGTCGCTGGACTACGAGATGCTGGAGTATCGCGCGAGCGACCTCGTGCGCCTCGACATGCTCATCAACGGCGAGGCGATCGACGCGTTCAGCGTGATCTGCCACGAGGACAAGGCGTACGAGTGGGGCCGCAAGATCGCGGACAAGCTGAAGGAGCTCATCCCGCGCCAGCTGTTCGAGGTGATCATCCAGGCGGCGATCGGGACGAAGGTCATCGCGCGCACGACGGTGAAGGCGGTGCGCAAGGACGTGCTCGCGAAGTGCTACGGCGGTGACATCAGCCGCAAGCGCAAGCTCCTCGAGAAGCAGAAGGAAGGAAAGAAGCGCATGAAGCAGGTGGGCTCCGTGGAGATTCCGCAGGAGGCGTTCCTCGCCGTCCTGCAGGTCGACTAGGCCGGAGGCGCGTGGCTTCCTCGCTGGTGGTGCAGACATCGTTTCTCGGCGACACGGTCCTCACCACGCCACTGCTCGTGCAGCTCGCGCGGCGCGGGCCCGTGGACGTGGTGGCGACGCCTGCATCCGCGGCGTTGCTCGCGAACCATCCCGCGGTGCGCACCGTGATCGCGTACGACAAGCGCGGCGCGGACAAGGGGCTGTTCGGCTTCCTGGGCCTCGCGCGACGGCTGCGCGAGAATCACTACGACGCGGCGCTCCTCGCGCAGGGATCGTGGCGGAGCGCGACGCTCGCACTCCTTGCGGGCATTCCGTCGCGCACGGGCTTCTCGACGTCGGCGGGCAGGCTGTTGTACACGAAGCGCGCGACGTATCGCGACGACCTGCATCATGCCGCGCGGCTGCTGATGCTCTCGCGCCCCAACGGACGCGAGCCGCTCGTGGACGAGTTGCGTCCCTCGCTGTATCCCGGCGTGCCCGAGCGCGCGGCCGTCGATGCCCTGCTCGCCACTGCCGGCATCGCGGGCGGCGAGCGATTCGTCGTGCTCGCGCCGGGCAGCGTGTGGGGCACGAAGCGCTGGCCGTACTACGCGGAGCTCGCAGCGATGCTCGCGACGTCGTCGCGGGTGGTGGTCGTCGGTGGGCCGGCGGATGCCGAGCTCGCGAAGGCGATCGTCGCCGCGGCGCCTCGCGCAGTCGACGCGACGGGCCAGCTGTCGCTGCTCGCATCGGCCGAGCTGATCGGCCGCGCGGCGGTGCTCGTCACGAACGACTCGGCCCCGCTGCACCTGGGCTCCGCCATGGGAACGCCGACGGTCGCGATCTTCGGCCCCACGGTGCCCGACTTCGGCTTCGGCCCGCTGGCACCCGTGCACGTGGTGCTTGGCGAGACGACGCTCACGTGTCGTCCATGCGACCGGCATGGCCCGCAGCGCTGCCCGCTCGGCCATCATCGCTGCATGCGGGACCTCTCGGCGGAGTCCGTCGCGCAGGCCATCGGCACGCTCCTCGGCGGGCGCGCGTGACGTCGCGATGGACCCGGACCGCACTCTTCCTTAAAGTACGAGCATGAGCGATCGCGACCAGTACATCGTAGGCGTGGACCTGGGCGGCACGAACATCGTGGCCGGGGCGATGACCGTCGACGGCACGCGCCACCTGGCGATGCGCAGCATCCCGACCAACGCCTCCGTGGGCGACGAGGGAGTCGCCGAACGGATCGTGGGGCTCGTGCAGAGCGTGATCCTCGAGTCGATCGGGGAGAGCGGCGCGGAGCGGCGCGATTTTGTGGGGATCGGCATCGGCGCGCCGGGGCCGCTCGATCGTGAGCGCGGCATCGTGCTCGTCGCGCCGAACCTCGGCTGGAAGGACTTTCCGCTGCGGCAGCGCATCCAGGACCGATTGAACTTGCCGACGACGCTCGACAACGACGCGAACTGTGCGACGTTCGGCGAGTGGTGGCAGGGTGCGGCGCGCGGCGGGCGGAATGTCGTGGGGCTCACGATCGGCACCGGCATCGGCGGCGGACTCATTCTCGACGGCGCGCTGTATCACGGGTCGTCGGACATGGCGGGTGAGGTCGGCCACACGACCATCGACCTGAATGGCCGTCACTGCAAGTGCGGCAACTATGGATGCCTCGAGGCGTATGCGAGTGCGACGGCGATCGCGACGCGCGCGCGCGAGGTGCTCGTGCGCGAGGAGGGCGAGTCGCTGATTCCCAGCCTCGTGAACGGCAAGCTCGATGCGATCACGGCGCAGACCGTGTATGACGCGGCGAAGAAGGGAGACGCGCTTGCGAGCGAGATCGTGCGCGATACCGCGAAGTATCTCGGCGCGGGCATCGCGAACCTGCTGAACGTGTTCAACCCCGACATCGTGGTGCTGGCGGGTGGCGTGACGGC
>JBDSTA010000255.1:0-4349 GCA_039928475.1 Gemmatimonadaceae bacterium
TGCTCTACTTCATCTGCGCGTTGCTCTGGATGCCGCGCATGATCGGGTTCCCCGAGTTGTTCGGCGTGTGGTCGGGATTTGCCGAGCAGTTCTGCATGGCGGCCGCCACGCTCCTCACCCTGGTCGCAGCGAATGCCGGCAGGGGAGAGGCCACGCGCGCGATGCAGTGCGCACGATTCATGTTCGGCCTGTGTGTGCTCGCGCTCGGGATGGCGCACTTCACCGCGCTCGAGGAAACGGCGCGGCTGGTTCCGGCGTGGCTGCCGCAGGGCCAGCGATTCTGGGCGATGCTCACCGGCGGCGCGATGTTCCTCGCCGGGCTCTCACTCATGTCGGGAGTGCTCACGGTGCCGGCAGCATGGTCGATGACGGTGCTGCTCATGTCGTTCGGGATCTTCGTGTGGCTGCCGCGCCTCTTCATCGCGCCCCACAAGCACAACACATGGGCGGGGAATGCGATCAACCTGGCGATCACCGCAGCGGCGTGGATGGTCGCGGACGTGCTGGCGAGAGCGTCACCAGGGAGGCGACTGCGAACGGCTTCGTCACCGGTGTCCAAGGAGCCAGGAAACTGATCTCGGAGCATCCAAGCCGACGGTACGGCTCCGTTACCGGGACGTTGCGGCTCCGTGCGAGTGCGCCCGTAACCTCTGTGCTTCTCCTCCTTTCGTCCAGCGAACGTCGCTCGCTGGCGTCACGGAGCCCAACCCCGGGGAGCACACGAACAATGAAGCGAATGATCTGCGCAGTCCTCGCCGTCGCGGGTGCGACGGCGTGCAGCGATCGTCCCACCGCCCCTGCCATTGGCCTCGCGCCAACCGAGGCCACTGCGAGCGCCGGCAACGCTGTCGTGCAGTCCGCAACGCCCATCGACATCGCCGTCATCGGTGACACCCCATACGGGAGCGCCGCGATCACGCTCTTCCCGGCGATGGTGAACGCGATCAACACCGATTCGAAGGTTCGCACGGTCGTGCACGTCGGCGACTTCAAGTCGGGCAGCGAGCTTTGCAGCGACGCACGCTTTCAGATCTCGGCGGACCTGTTCAATACATTCACCGACCCGTTCATCTACGCGATCGGAGACAATGAGTGGACGGACTGCCATCGCGCGAACAATGGCGGCTACAACCCGCTGGATCGCCTGGCCAAGGTGCGCGCGCAGTTCTACCCGATACCGGGACAGGTGCTGGGCGGTCGCGGCAAGACGGTCGAGGCGCAGGGCGACTATCCCGAGAACCAGCTGTGGGTGGAGTCGCGCGTGACGTTCTCGGTATCGCACATCCTCGGCTCGAACAACGGTCTGGACAAGTGGTTCGGCGACCGCAAGGTCAACGGCGTGTCCGTGCCGGAGACCGCTGCCGAGGGGGCGAGTCGCGTCGCGGAGGTGAGCGCGCGTCAGGCCGCGAACATCGCATGGCTCGAGCACACGTTCGCGGTGGCGAAGACGCAGGGCTCGGTGGGCATCGTCCTCTTCTACCAGGCGGACCTGTGGCATCCGAGCGATCGCGCCGGGGGCGCCACCTTCACCGCGCACCAGACGTGGGTCCAGCGCCTGTCGGAGCTGGCGAGCACGTTCAATGGCAGGGTCCTGCTGGTCAGCGGCGATAGCCACGACTATCGCGTTGACGCAGGGGTTCCGTGGATGGCGACGTACTATGGCGTGCCGGCTCCGCAGAACGTGACGCAGTTGATCGTGGACCGGAGCATCGAGTCACCGGCCACGGATGTCGGCGCGCCCTCGGTCATCGAGTGGGTGCGGCTGCACATCGACCCGCGCTCACCCGCAGTATTCAGCTGGGAGCAGGTGATCGTCCAGTAGCCTCACTTCCGGGACAGTTGGAACGGGACCTCGCGCAAGCGAGGTCCCGTTCCATATGCGACACTCGGCAATTGTGACGTGCTTGATGGCCGAAGTGGCATGCGAGGTACGCGACGCCGGCGCTGCGCCGTCCATCGCGTTCGATGCACCCCCGGCCGACAACTTGCCGAGCGTGCGCAGGAGCCCAGTATCCCCGGAATTGAGGACACAGGCCCCACCGTGTTCCTTCGGACCCTCGGTCCGGTCGGCGAAGAGGATGGCGGGGCGGTCTCTTGCGGGACTTGGCAGGATGCTCCAAATGGAGCCCCGCCATTTTTGAATGGTCCCAGTAGCAAACACAGCCGGAAGACACCGGACATTCCGCTCGGAGCATTTCCCACGCATGCTTGTGCGTCACGCCAATTCCGGAGATTCCCGTGGACGACCCGCACGCACTGTCCCGCCGCACCTTCCTCCAGCACCTCGGCGTCGCCGGCGCGGCGGCCGCCGTGCCGTTCGTCGCGCCTGATGCACTGAGCGCAGAGCAGGCAGGCGCCGAGCCGCCCATCCCCGGATCGGTGATGGTGACGCTCAACATCAACGGCGCTACTCGGCGCCTGGAGATCGACCCGCGCGCCACGCTGCTCGACACGCTGCGCGAGAGTGCACATCTCACGGGCACCAAGAAGGGCTGCGACCACGGGCAGTGCGGCGCATGCACGGTGCACGTCAATGGCCGCCGAGTGAACTCGTGCCTCACGCTCGCCGTCATGCACGAGGGCAGCGCCATCACCACCATAGAAGGCATCGGCGCACCGGGCTCGCTGCATCCCATGCAGGCGGCGTTCGTTGCGCACGACAGCTACCAGTGCGGCTACTGCACCTCGGGCCAGATCATGTCCGCCGTCGCACTGATGAAGGAACCCTGCGGAAAGTCCGACGCCGATGTGAAGGAATGCATGAGTGGCAACATCTGCCGCTGCGGCGCCTACCCCAACATTGTTGCCGCGATTCAGGAAGTCCGCGGCAACGCCTGAGGCGCGCACACATGGAACTCTTCCAGTATACGAAGGCCGCATCGGTCGCTCAGGCGCAGGAGATTGCCCGCCGCGGCAATACCCGCTTCATCGCTGGCGGCACCACGCTGCTCGACCTCATGAAGCTCAACGTCGAGCGGCCCACGCAGGTCATCGACATCAACCACCTCGGCCTCGACAAGGTGGAGCGCGACGCCAGCGGCGGGCTCCGCATCGGCGCGATGGTGCGCAACTCCGACCTCGCGCACGACGCCACCGTGATGCGTGACTATCGCGTGCTCTCCGAGGCGCTGCTCTCCGGCGCGTCGGGCCAGTTGCGCAACATGGCGACGACCGGCGGCAACCTGCTCCAGCGCACGCGCTGCATGTACTTTCGCGACACCGCCATGGCCTGCAACAAGCGCGAGCCCGGCTCCGGCTGCTCGGCCATCGCTGGCGAGAATCGCGCACTCGCGATCCTCGGCACCAGCTCGCAGTGCATCGCCACGAATCCGTCCGACATGAACGTCGCGCTCGCGGCACTCGAGGCGGTGGTGCACGTCCAGGGTGCGAGCGGCGAGCGTGCGGTGCCGATGCAGGAGTTCCATTTGCTTCCGGGCACAACGCCACAGCGGGAGACGGTGCTTGAGCCGGGCGACCTCATCACGCACGTCACGCTGCCCCCCGCGCGCGCGGGCGCGAAGTCCACGTACCTCAAGCTGCGCGATCGCGCGTCGTACGAGTTCGCGCTCGCGTCCGCGGCGGTGATCGTGGACTCCTCCGGCGGCCACTTCAATCACGTGCGCATCGCAATGGGCGGCGTCGGCACGAAGCCTTGGCGAATGACCGATGCGGAGCGAGCGCTCACTGGCGCACCAATGAGTGACGACTCGATTCGCAATGCGGCCACGATCGCGATGCGCGACGCGGTTCCGCAGAGCAGGAACGGCTTCAAGGTGGAGCTCGCGAAGCGCTGCCTCACCCACGCACTTCGCACCGCATCCGGGATGGCCAACTCATGAAGCGCGAATCATTCACGCCAGTCGCGCCGAACGTACTCGGCGGAACGCTCCCGCGCATCGACGGCCACCTCAAGGTCAGCGGCACCGCGGTCTACACGTCGGACGTCTCGCTGCCGGGCATGCTGTACGCCGTGCCCGTGTGCGCCACGATCGCGAGCGGCAAGGTGAAGGCGATCGACGCCACCGCCGCGCGCCGCATGCCCGGCGTGAAGGCGGTGTACTACCGCGGCAACATCAAGCCGTTCTTCCGCGCGGCCCCGCCGAAGGGCTTCTCCGGCATCCTCGACGAACGGCGTCCTCCCTTCGAGGACGACGAGGTGCACTACTGGGGACAGTACGTCGCCGTCGCGGTCGCGCAGACCTTCGAGCAGGCGACGGCCGCCGCGAATGCGGTGCGCGTGACGTACACCACCACCGCGCACGACGTCTCGCCCTCGCTCACCCTCAGCGGCAAGTCGAAGGAGAAGTCGAAGCGCGGCGACGCCGACGCCGCATTGTCCTCGGCGGCCG
>JBDSTA010000256.1:0-3542 GCA_039928475.1 Gemmatimonadaceae bacterium
CGACCGCACTCGCGAGGCCCGCGTGCTGGCGATGTCGCCGTCCATCGTCGCCGCGGCACGCGAGGGCACCGCGCGCTCGGCGAGCCTCGGCATCGCGGGGAAGGAGATCCGCGAGCTCGAGACGCGCTTCGACGACGCGCGCTCGCTCGGCGTGGCGCCCGACACCCGTGCGTTCCTCCAGGAGCTCCTACCGGAGATCGAGGCGGCGGAGATCTTCCTCACCGACGCGAACGGCTACAACGCCATCACCACGCAGCGCACGTCCGATTTCGTCCAGAGCGACGAAGGCTGGTGGCAGAACGCCTGGCGCGACGGTCTCTCCACGGCGGACGCCGCCTTCGACTCGTCCGCGCACCAGACGACGCTCTCCCTCGCCTCCGTCGTGCGGGCCGGCGGCAACAAGCTGGGCGTCATCAAGCTGGGCTTCAGCGCCGCCCCGCTCATGTCGGCGCTCAGCTCCGCCGCGGCGGGCGTGCGAGTGGACATCCTGGACTCCACGGATCACGTGCTCCTGAGCTCGGATCCCGACGTCGTGGGCCGGCTCATGCGCGGTATGCCGAACGTGGCACGCGCCGGCCTGGCGACGAGCATCGGAGAGTCGGTGAAGGAACGCGCCGTGACCCTCACCGCGAATGGCGGCCGGTGGCGCGTGGTGGGGCACCTCCCCGTCGTCGCCCTCGCCGCGCCCTACCGCACGGCGAAGTACGCCGTGCTCGGCTCCGCCCTGCTCCTCGGCGCCATCCTCGCGCTGATGCTCGCCACGCTCGACGGATATCTCAAGCGCCGCATCGCCGTTCCCGCGCGCGAGCTCGCCGAGGCTGCCGAGGCGGTGGCCGCCGGTGACTTCACGACGCAGCTGCGGCACAACACGGAAGACGACGAGATCGGCCGCCTGAGCCGCGCCGTGGGCGCGATGATCGTGGAGCTGCGCCGCCTCGCGAACGCGATCGCGGGCTCCGCACGCGAGACGAGCGCGATGTCGAGCGAGATCACCGCGGGGTCGGAGGAAATGGCCGCCACGGCGGGCGAGATCGCGAACACCGCGAGCGACCTCTCGTCGCAGGCGACGTCGATGGCCGAGACGATCGCGTCGCTCGCGAACTCGGCGACGTCGCTCCAGCAGCTGGCCGTGCAGCTCGACACCGGCGCGCACGAGGGCGTGGACCGCAACATCGCGTTGCGCACGCTCGCGCTGGACAATCGCGCCGGGCTCGACGCCGGCTCCACGTCGCTCGACGCGCTGGCTGCCGAGGTGAACTCCAGCGCCGAATCCATCGAAGCGCTCGCCGCGGCGAGCGAGGAGATTCGCTCCTTCGTCGGACTCGTGCGGAAGCTCGCGCGCCAATCGAAGCTGCTCGCGCTCAACGCGGCGATGGAGGCCGCGCGTGCCGGCGTGCACGGCCAGGGCTTCGCGGTCGTCGCGAGCGAGGTGCGGCGCCTCGCGAGCATGTCGTCGGAGGCGGCCGAGCAGACGGAGGCGATCGTGAAG
Organism: Gemmatimonadaceae bacterium; assembly: GCA_039928475.1. Classification (GTDB taxonomy): domain Bacteria; phylum Gemmatimonadota; class Gemmatimonadetes; order Gemmatimonadales; family Gemmatimonadaceae; genus AG11. The sequence goes on from JBDSTA010000256.1 coordinate 1,490, forward strand.
AGCGTGCTCAAGAGCATCGCCGACTCGCGCGCTTCGGCCGAGCGCGCCGTCGCGACCGCGGCGGAGGTGCGTACCGCAACGTCGGCGGCGTCGGCGTCGTTCTCCGAGATCGAGCTGGCCGTCGCGGGCTCGGAGGCGTGGACCGCAACGATCTCGCAGGCGTCCGAGGCCACCACGGCGCTCGTCGCCGAGGTGACTGAGCGCCTTCAGGTACTGTCCGGGGGCACGGAGTCGTTCGCCGCCGCGATGGAACAGGTGGCAGCGTCCAGCCAGGAGCAGAGCGCGAGCACCGAGGAGATCGCGGGCGCGGCGAACGCGCTCGGCTCGGCTGCCGAGAAGCTCTCGAAGCTCGTGGCTGGAATGCGCGTCGAGGCTACTTCGGGATGACGAGCGTGCCGGAGATCGGGCGGCCCGTGGGCCGCTCCGATCTCGGCCACATGTGCGCCATCTTCACGAGCCGCGGACCCTGCGCGTCGCAGACCGCGAAGTCGCCGCCCTCGTACGCGGTGGCGCCGGCGAACTCGCCCTTCTTGTTGATCGCGTAGAACTGGAGGTCGAAGTACGGACGTCCCTTGTCGTTGAGGAGGCGCTTCTCCGTCATCGCGACCGTACGCTCCATGACCTTCATGAGCGCCGCTTCGGGCGACATGCCGTTGCGCATGAACTCCACGGCGAGGAATGCGCCGCACACCTTGATGTTCGCCTCGCCGCGCCCCGTCGAGCCGGCAGCGCCCACTTCGTTGTCGCAGTACTGCCCTGCGCCGATGAGCGGGCTGTCGCCGATGCGGCCCGGCACCTTCCATGAAAGCCCACTCGTGGTGGTGACGGAGCCGATGTCACCCGACGCGGTGACCGCGTTCATGTTGATGGTGCCGTAGGTGTGCGCGATGCCGCGGTCGTCGTAGTAGACGTGGCCGTCGCGGCGATCTTCTTCCTGGCGGAACGACGTGCGTGGGGGCTGCGTGGGCTTCGCGATCTGCACGTCGCCGTGGTAGTCGAGCAGGGCGTCGTCCGGGTTGAGGTTCGCGCGCCACCGGAGCCACGCCTGCCGGCTCTTCTCCGTGAGCAGGTCCTGCGGCTGGAAGCCCATCTCGATGGCGAAGCGACGTGCACCCGCGCCCACGAGCATGATGTGGTCGGTGTAGTCCATCACCGCCTTCGCAACGAGCGACGGCGTGGCGATGTCCTCGAGCGACGCCACCGATCCCGCCCGCTTCGTGGGCCCGTGCATCACGCTCGCGTCGAGCTGCACGACGCCGTCGGCGTTCGGCAACCCGCCGAGACCGACCGACTGGTCGTTGGGGTCGAGCTCCTGGATGTTGACGCCCGCGATGGCCGCGTCGAGCGGATCGCCGCCGGCCACCATCTTGTCGTACGCCACCTTCACGCCGCGCAGGCCGTTGTCGCTCGACACCACGGCGGGACGTCCAGCGAATGGCGACGCCGACTCGTCCGCGCGCTCCGTCACGCGAATGAACGGTAACGCAACTGCCGAGCGTGGAAGGGCGAGACCGGCGGCCGTGAGCGCAGTGGCGCCGAGGAAGTCGCGGCGGGTTGGCGACATGAGAGCTCCCTGAGGATCCGTTTTTGTGGACGTTGCTACCACGGAAGTGAATACCACCGAAATGCCTGCGCGCGCCAGTCGTGATGGTCTTGTGGCCCGCATGCGTTTTTTGTAGCGTGGGGCCACAGGCGGAATCGCACCGTGCACCGCCGACGACCGAGCCTTTCCTTCCACGGTCGCCTTCACCTCACGAGGCATCATGAGACACCGCGTACTCCTCCTCGGAGCCGGCGCAAGTGTCCTTTCGTTATCGAGTGCGGGCGCACAGACGTCCCTGAGCGGACGAGTGCTCGACGGCGCGAGCCGCGCGCCACTCGGCGGTGCGCGCGTGCGCCTGTCGTCGCTCCGCGGCAGCGACGTGGACAGCGCGACGTCCAGCGTGGATGGCGCGTTCCGTCTCACGCGCATCACGGGTGGCAGGTATGTGCTGGCCGTCAACCGCCTCGGGTACAGCGCGCTGCGCGACACCGTGGACGTACCGCCGGGGAC
>JBDSTA010000257.1:0-2817 GCA_039928475.1 Gemmatimonadaceae bacterium
GGCTGCTCCGCCGCATGCTGCAAGGGTTAGCGCCGCAATGCCGAGCGTGAATCTCTTCATGAGTGTCTCTCTCGAGTGAGTCCGAACATCAACCACGAAACATCCAACAGCTTCGACGCAGGGACGCAGAGGACGCAGAGACGCAGGGAACTGCAAACACTCCAAATTCTTCCTTGCGTCTTTCCTGGCTTTGCTTTTTCTCTGCGTCTCTGCGAATCTCTGCGTCCTCTGCGTTCACGGCAGTTCTGGTCCTACGACAGTCCTGGTCTTCAGGCAGTGGCACGCTCGGCGACGCGATTCAATCGACGCGCCGTCGCTCGCGTACTCCACTGGTCGATCACCACCGCGAACACGATCGCACACCCGATCACGATCCACTCGTAGTTCTGGTCGAAATGCAGCGTACGGATCGACTGGCGAATCAGCACGATCAACAGGGCACCCAGCATCGCACCCGCCGCGCTGCCCTTGCCGCCGAGCAGGCTCGCCCCGCCCACCACCGCCGACGCGATCACGTACAGCTCGTAACCCTGCGCATCGCCGGAGGACGCCGAGCCGTAGAAGCCCGCGCCGAGAAATGCGGCGAGTCCAGCAGTCAGCCCGGACACCGCGAACACACCAACCTGGATGCGCGACAGCGACAGTCCGGCGAACCGGCTCGCCTCGATGCTCCCGCCGAATGCGAAGATGTGCCGGCCCATCACCGTGCGCGTGAGGTAGATCGCGCCGAGCACCGTCAGCACGATCATCGTCAGCATGGGCACGGGATAGAGTCCGCCGCCCAGGCCGAGCGTCCCCTTCACGAAGGCCGTCATCGGTGCGGGCAGCAGGATGCTCTCCGCCTTCGTCGCCACGAAGGCGATACCGCGGAGGATCCACATCGTGCCGAGCGTGATGATGAACGGGTGCACCTTGAGCCCGACGACCAGTACGCCATTGAGCAGCCCGCACAGGATGCCGACGCCGAGACACGTCACGAGTCCGGCAGCGACGGACGCCGCGTCGCCCGATGCGCCCATCTTTCGCAGCAGCAGCGCGGACGACACGCCGGCCAGCGCATAGATGGACCCCACCGAGAGGTCGATGCCGCCGGAGATGATCACCACCGTCGCGCCGATGGCCATGATCGCGAAGAAGCTCGCGTCGGTGGCCGTCTGCACCAGCGTGTTCGCATTCAGGAAATTGTTCACCATCGCGCCGCTCGCGCGGTCGGCGTGCGAGCCGGCGAGCGCAGCCAGCACGACCATCACGAACGCGACGACGAGCACGAGTCCGGTTTCCTGCGAAGCCAGGATGCGACGCGCTATGGGGTGCATCGCACCAACCTATCGCCCGCGCGCACTAGTGCGATAGAAGATCTGGCCTCGCCGCGCGCACGGAATTGCGATAGCGCGCATAGGGCTCCGCGTACTCCTCGTGCGCGCCGTTCACGGGATGCTCCGGCACCGCACGGGTGAGCGTGCTGCGTGCCGCGCTCGCCAGGTCGGGGAATGCCCCGGCGCCGACGGCCGCGAGCAGCGCCGCGCCATACGCCGGACCCTCCTCACGGTTCACGGTGCTCACCGGCAGCCCGAACACCTCGGCCTGCAGCCGTCGCAGGAATGCGCTCTTCGCCCCGCCACCGGTCAACAGCAGGTGACTCGGTGACAACCCCAGGTCCTGCAGGATCGTGAGTGAGTCGCGCAGCGCGAACGTCACTCCCTCGAGCACCGCGCGCGTCATGTGCGCACGCGTGTGCGCGAGGCTGAGCCCGAGGAACGCGCCTCGCGCCGCGGCGTCGCGATACGGCGTGCGCTCGCCCTGGAGGTATGGAAGGAATGTCACGCCGCCGGCGCCCGGTCTGATCGTCGCCGCCTCGGCATCGAGCGTACGCGCTGCCTCGCGCGGGTCCGTGAGCTCGCGCGCGAGCTGGTCGCGATACCATGTGAAGGCGCCGCCCGCCGAGAGCACGACGCCCATCATGTACCACGTGCCCGGCGCCACATGACAGAACGTGTGCGCGCGCAGCTTCGGGTCCACGCGCGGCTCGGCGATGGGCGCGAGTACGGTGCCCGACGTCCCCCAGCTCGACACGACCTCGCCCGGCACGATCGCACCGACGCCAGCGGCGCCGCACGCATTGTCTGCGCCCCCGCCGACGACGGGCGTTCCCGCCGCGAGCGTCGTGACCGCCGCCGCGTCCGCGGTGATCGTGCCCAGCACTTCCGACGACCCGCCCACCGCGGGCAGGATGGACAGCGGCACATCCACGGCGCGCATGATCTCCTCGCTCCACCTGAGATGCGCGGTGTCATACATCAGCGTCGCCGAAGCGTCCGACGGGTCGGTCGCGAGCACACCGGTGAGCTTGTAGCGGATGTAGTCCTTCGGCAGCATCACGGTGGCGACGCGCGCGTAGGCTTCGGGCTCGTGCCTGCGGAGCCACAACACCTTCGGAAGCGTGAAGCCCTCGAGTGCGGGATTGCACGCGAGGTCGCGCAGGCGATCCTCGCCGCCCACGCGCTCCGTGATCTCCGCGCACTCGGCCGTCGTGCGGCCATCGCACCAGAGCAGCGCAGGACGGATGACCTCCCCCGCCCTGTCCAGGAACACCGACGAGTGCATCTGCCCCGAGATGCCGACGGCGGCGACGCTCGCGTCGGGACGCGCGCGCCGCACGGAGTGGATCGACTCCAGCGCGGCGGCCCACCATGCCGCCGGATCCTGCTCGGCCCAGCCGGGACGTGGTGTGGACAACGTGAGCGGCGTGGTGGCCGCAGCCGCCACCTCGCCGCCCGGCGTCACGAGAATGGCCTTTACGCCACTCGTCCCGACATC
>JBDSTA010000258.1:0-6238 GCA_039928475.1 Gemmatimonadaceae bacterium
CGACGACGACGCCATGCTCGGCCCGGATGCCCGCGATGGCGTCAGCGAGTGGCCGGCCGTCGAACGATGGCAGCATCGCAGCGACCACCGACGGCACTTCCAGTGTGTCGGATCCGCTGTAGGTGGCGAGTCGCGCGAGCGAACCGCTGCGCGGCGTGATCTGCACCATGGCCGTGACGGGGTGCTCGGGAGCCGCATCGTCGAGCAAGCGCGCATGGGCGACCTGCACCAGCCGTGCGTAGACGGCGAGTTGCGCACCGCCGATGCGCGATACGTCGGTCCAACTCAATGGAGCAACGAGCCGCGCACACTCGACGTAGAGTTCCCGCTCGCGCCCGCGCCAGGATCCCCACAGTGCATCGAGATCCGCCGAATCGGGAATTCCGTCGAGGTCACGATCCGTGATGTTCGCCGGCCGCTCGCTGGCGAACGGGCGAAAGAGTCTCGTCATTACCGCATGCTCGACGCCGAGCTCCATAAGGCACCATGCTGACACCGACTCCTCGGCGGCTCGAAGCAACTGGTGCAGCTGCGTCCAGAACTCACGGCCCACGGCACCGCGCACGAACTTGCAGAACCATGTCGTGCATGTGGACTCGCGATGACGCCACACGCCACACAGGCCACCGGCCTCGTCGATGTAGTGCGGACAGAGCAACGTGCGACTGCGCCCGAACGACGCCGGGCTGTTCGCGTAGAGGAGCCGGTATGCCTGCGTGCGACGGAGGCCGAGCGGCGTGACGCCGACGCCGCGCCCGATGCGCGCCTCGATGGTGGCGCGCCCGCGCGCGGCGTCGGGATGTTCGTCGAGCAGCACGGCGCCGGCGAGGAAATTCCAGATGTCCGGCAGAAAGGTGCAGCACTTCGTATTCACGTTGTAGCTCACCTCGCCCGGCTCGTCCGTGACCATCGCGCACGACGCACAGGTCGCATTGCTCTCCGGCGGGATGGGCGACCGAAGCAGGTCGTCCATCCACGCGGCATAGAGCGGTGGGAGCGAGGAAGAGATGGTCACGCGGGTTGCCTCAGTGCATCAACGGGAAACCAGGGAGCGCATGACGGAGAATATGCTTCTTGCCGGCGTGCGAAACAGTAGCGAGGGCGCGTCGGGAGAGATGCGCTGTGCCACGAGCAGGAGTGCGAGCCCTTCGTCCTGGCTCCAGTGTCGCCCACCGCGGCGCATGTAGGGGAGCGCTTCAGCGACGGACATCGCGCCTCCCTTGGCATCGGTCAGCCACAGGTATGCCATCCATTGCCCGGTGCCCTCGAGGGAGAGGAACACGTCCTCGGCGGCGGCGTAGACAGAATCCGGCCCGGCAAACCACTCAGCGCGGCGACGATCGACGTCACGCATCGCCACCTGTGCGAGTGCCCGCGCACGACTCTGCGTCGCGGCCGTCGCTGCCGCGAACAGCGTGTCGCGCTCACGCTCGTACATGCTCGTGTACCCGGTGCGCTTGCTGAAGCGGGTCTGGATGACGTCGTCGTCGGATTCCTCAGGCAATCCATTCGCGACGAGCGTGTCGATGCGCGTAGACAGCGCGAGGGTCTGCGTGTGGGTGAACTCGTGCATGAACACCGCGGTGGCGAGCAGGTCGGCGCGTGGATCGCGCCCGCTCGACAACCAGATGGAAGGCAACGACATGACGAAGAACATGCGGCCGTCCTTTTGCGGCGATGCGAAGGAGATGAGCCCGGCAGGCACCCGGGATCCGTTCGGCAGGGCGATGGAGTCGCCGTGGCTCACGCTCGAGACGCCGAAGCGCAGCCCTGCCGCGACGAGTCCAGCGCGTCCGGCCGAGCGTGGCGTGAGTGTGTGCGTGCAGCGTTCATCGAACAGCACGAGCACCGGCGCCTTGCGCACACCGGCGTGCGCGTCCCGCTTCGCGATGCGCGTCCAGCCGGAGAGCGCTGATGCGACCCACGCGCTGTCGTTCGCCTGGAGGCGGCACGGGCTCTCCTGTGCGGATGCGTGTGACGCGGAGGCGAGGAGCAGTGCGGCGATATGGAGTGATTTCACTTGTCGAGATTACGGGAGATTGGCTCAGCAGTCGCGCGTCATGCGGATGAGCGGCAGGTCCACGCCATGGTTCAGTGGCACCACGACATGCTCGGCGGCGACGAAGCCGAGTGCCTCGTACAGTGGCACGCCGGGGAGTGTTGCCATGAGCTCGAGGCGGTTGAAGCCGGCGTCGCGCGCGGCGTGCGCGCATTCATTGTACAGGCGCCGGCCCAGCCCCTGGCGCGCGTAGCTCGGGTGAACGAAGAAGGCGCGGATGCGGGCCGCTTCGGTGTGCGGGTCGAGCAACGGGTCGTCGGCGTCCTTGGCCTGGTCGCCGCCGTAAAGCGTGCGTCGCCTGCTCCATCCGCCGGCGGCGGCGGGACCATCGGCGCCGTCGACGACGTAGTAGGTTCCGTCGTCGATCAATTGCGTGTCCACGCCGAACACCGCGATGAGCGCCGCTTCGACCTGTGCGGCGGAGTAGAAGCCAGGGCTCAGCCCACGCACGGAGTCGGCGATGAGCGCGGTGAGTGCGGGAATGTCGTCCAGCGTGGCGAGGCGAATGCACATGTCGTGCAATCTCCTCAAGTCCGCGCGAAGGTCCAGCCATTCCGCTGCATGGATCAGCTCAGGTGCCAGCGGCGCCCCGCTCCTCGAGGCGACGCCGGTAGAATGCCCACGCGATGTCGCGGCGCTCACGCAAAGGTAGGTATCGCCGAGCGTGAGACCAGAGCCAGCGCTGCACCTCGAACACCGTGCCGCCCTGCCCCGGATCCGTGGGATCGAGCAGGTTTTCCGGACCGAACACGCCGTCGATGTCGCCGCGGTTGAGGCTTTCGTTCTCGAGAATGTCGAATGCGTGGAGGACCTTGGCACCATCATATCCTGCGTCGAGGCACAGCTCGACGGCATACTGGTCCGCCTGCGACTCGCGCGTCGGGCCGTACATGCGGTGCGACATCCTGCGGTAGACGCCGGCCGCGAGTGAACCGAACGTACCCCTGGGCAGCACGTCGGCCCAGCCTTGAAAGAGGTCGAGGTGCCGCAGGTCGTGATGCGCCACTTCGTGCGCGAGCACGAAGGCCGTCGTCTCGTCGGATGCGAGGCGCTCGAGCAGGACGCGCGCGATGTAGATGTGGGTACCTGGCGTCGTGAAGGCGGTGCTCGCGCGCATGGCGAGGCAGTGCGCGGTGAGCGGCACGCCATCCGTACGCACGGCGTTCAGCCGCGCCATCACCCTGCCCAGGCGCTCGTCCACCCACGTTTCGGTCTCGAAGCCGAACTCGTCGAGCAGTTCGGCATGGAGCTCGGCATACATGTCGTCATCGAACGCACTCGGCCGCTCGCTCACGGTATCCTCTGTGGTTGCGAGCTACGTACGTACTTGATGACGTCGTTGTGTCAGCTCCAAGACTGGCCGTACGGCGCAGTACTATATCGGCGCGGCGGGCGCGAGCAGGTGAAATACGTCGGTGCGCAGCTGTGCTTCGTCGTCCGTCCAGTGCCCGTACACCTCCCAGCGCTGGCCCGCGAGGCGGTGTCCGTGCTCGCGGCACCAGGCAATCACGGCGTCGTGGGCGGCGCCGAGCTGCGCGTAACTGCCCCAGTGGGTCGCGGTCGCGACGTCGCCTTCCGGGAGCAGGGTGGGCTCGACAGCGCCGACCGTCGTGAATGGCGCGGTGACACCGACACCAAATGCGACGTCGGCATCTCCCGGCCGTTCGGGTATATCGCGATAGACGAAGACGTTCTGTCCATCGAGCTTCACCGCGCCTCGTTTCGCCGCTTCGTACACCTGGTCCAGGTAGCGGCGAAACGTGGCAGATACAGCAGCGACCGGCACCCGCGCATGTACTGCCGCGATCATGCGGGGCGCAGCGCGTTGCCGGGTAACCGTGTGTTCGTGTGCGAGCGCCACGATCTCCTCTCCAGAGCCCAGTGTCTCCCCGCCTTTCTAAGGATATAGATGACCTGGGGGGTTGCGGCAAGCCCCGGGTGATGCCGTAGTGTGCGCGCCTTCGGTAAGCGTGCTGGCCGGAAGTACCCACGGAAATGCGAGGAGCGAAATGCCGGTGTCAGGTGCGCGAATGAGCGGTTATGCAGTGGACATCCAGGAGGTCGATCGGGCTGACATCTCGATCGTTGGCGGCAAGGGCGCGCACCTGGGTGAGCTTTCACGCATCGGCAGCATCCAGGTGCCCGCGGGGTTCTGCGTGACGACAGGCGCTTTCCAGCGGATCATGGCCGAAGCGCCGTCGATGCATGCCCGGCTCGACAAGCTGTCGCAACCGAAGCCCGACGACCACAATGCGATCCGCTCGCTCAGCCTGGAAATCCGGCAAACGCTCGAAGCGATCGTCATCCCCTCCGACGTTGCAACGGCCATCGCCGACGCCCTCGCGCAACTCGGCGAGCACGTTGCGTATGCGGTCCGATCGAGCGCGACTGCTGAGGACCTGCCTACGGCTTCCTTTGCGGGGCAACAGGACACGTACCTGAACATCGTTGGGACGGCGGCCATCCTCAGGCACGTCAGCCTCTGCTGGGCATCGCTCTTCACCGAGCGCGCGGTCACCTATCGCCTTCGCAACGGCTTCGACCATGGGAAGGTTCTGATGGCCGTCGTCGTGCAGCGGATGGTGTTCCCGGATACAGCGGGCATCCTGTTCACGGCCGACCCCATCACCGGCAACCGGAAGGTCTCATCAATAGATGCGAGCTTCGGGCTCGGCGAGGCGCTGGTCTCCGGAATCGTGAACGCGGACGTCTTCAAGGTGCGGGATGGCGTCGTGGTCGAACGGGCGATTGCGACGAAGAAGCTCGCCATCCTCGCATCGCGCGCTGGAGGTACGGAGCAGCAGGTGATCGGTCCAGGGCGACAGCAGGAACCTGCGCTGACCGATGCGCAGGCGATTCGCCTTGCGGCCATCGGAAGGGTGGTCGAAGCACACTTCGGCCAGCCACAGGACATCGAATGGTGCCTCGCAGGCGACGAGATCTACGTCGTCCAGAGCAGGCCGATCACGACGCTGTTCCCCATCCCCGAAACGGCGGACGGGGAGAACCACGTCTACGTCTCCGTGGGGCATCAGCAGATGATGACCGATCCGATGAAGCCTCTCGGCCTCTCGGTGTGGCAGCTGACGACGCCTGCGGGGATGGCAGAAGCGGGCGGCCGGTTGTTCGTCGACGTCACGCGGCCGCTCGCGTCGCCGGCGAGCCGCGCGCTTCAAGGACCACTTCATGGCGGCGCTCCCGGCCCCGTGCTCGACCTGATTGCCGAAGCCGTGCCGGAAAAGGACAAGCGAGCGTTCCTGCGAAGCAAGGTGGAGGATGGCGAGCGGCTGATGGGCTTCGGTCATCGGATCTATCGCGTCCGCGATCCGCGCGCGGACGTCCTTGCGAAGGCGTGCGAGACGCTGCGAGGCGCTGGCGATCAGACGCCGCTGTTCGACACGGCGCGCGAGGTCGAGCGACTGGCGCTGAAGGTGCTCGAAGAGCACAAGCCGGGACGCGCGCTGCGCACGAACGTCGAGTTCTACACCGCACTCCTTCTTCATGCGGTGGGCATTCCGAAGGAGATCTTCACTGCGGTGTTCGCGACCAGCCGCGTAGCGGGCTGGATTGCTCACGCACACGAACAGCTCGCGACGAAAAAGCTGGTGCGCCCGCAGTCGAACTACGTCGGGCCGCGAGGTCGCGCGCTCACCGCCGCGTGATCAATTCCTCCGCGCTCAGAGGAACTATCTCTGGTAGTACCACCCTCGCGCGCCTAGCGTACGACCATGATTTCAGGAAACCGGCTCGCGGCTCCCACTTTTCTCGCGCTTGCGTTGGCCGCGGGCGACGCCTTGGCCCAAACACCCCCAGTCGCGCCCTCACCCTCGCCCTCGCCGTTTGTCTCCCGCGCGGAATCGATCGAGGTGACGGTCACCCGGGTTGCCGAACCGGTGAGCGTGGTGCCGGCGGCGATCGAGGTGGTGCAAGGCGCTGAGCTTCGGGAGCGTGGAGCCACGGATCTGCGGAGCGCGCTCGCCCTCGCCACCGGAGTCGACATCGCGCAGGGCGGCGATTCAGGGCCTGCGAGCTTCGTACCCGAGTTCTGGGGCCTCAAGGAGTTCGACGCATTTCTTTTGGTGGTCGACGGCGTTCCGTCGGGCGGCGCTTTCAATCCGGCCCTCAGCACTTTGAACCTCACCGACGTCGACCGTGTCGAGGTTCTGCGCGGGGCGGCTC